>SXSX01000146.1 GCA_005793295.1 Burkholderiales bacterium
ATCCTTTGACTGGCGTGATTGAAGATGCCCGTTTTAAAACGTATGGCTGTGGATCTGCGATTGCGTCTAGCTCTTTGGTCACCGAATGGGTCAAAGGAAAAACGTTGGACGAAGCTGCAGCTCTTAAGAACAGCCAGATTGCTGAAGAGTTGGCTTTGCCCCCGGTGAAAATTCACTGCTCTATACTTGCTGAAGACGCGATCAAAGCAGCCGTTGACGACTACAAAAAGAAACACCTGAACTGATATGGCCGTCACCCTGACCGAAGCTGCAGCGCGGCACGTCACCCGTTATCTCACCAAGCGCGGCAAAGGCGTTGGCGTGCGCTTGGGGGTTAAAACCACGGGTTGTTCGGGCTTGGCTTACCAGCTTGAGTATGTAGATGAACTTTCACCGGAGGATGTGGTTTTTGAAGGACACAACGTCAAGGTCTTGGTAGACCCCAAAAGCCTGGCTTACATTGATGGCACAGAGTTGGATTTTGTGCGGGAAGGTTTGAACGAAGGCTTTCGTTTCAATAACCCCAACGAGCGCGATAAATGTGGCTGCGGTGAGTCGTTTCGGGTGTGAATCTTCAGAGTAATGATTTCGAGTTATTTGGTCTTGCGCAAGAATTTGCCCAAGACCTTACTGCAATAGACGCATGTTGGAAGTCGCTCCAGCGCGAAGCCCACCCCGATCAATTTTCTACCCAAGGCGCAGCTGCCCAACGCGTGGCGATGCAATGGTCGGTGCGAATCAACGAGGCTTACCAGCGGCTGAAAACCCCCCTCAAGCGGGCCGCTTATTTGTGTGAGTTGAATGGTTCGCCGGTTAACGCCCACAGCAATACCGCGATGCCCAAGTCGTTTTTATTGCAGCAAATGCAGTGGCGTGAAAATCTCGAAGAGGCTAACTCTGCTTCAGCCCTAGAAGTTTTGTCTGCCGATGTTTCTTTGGCAGAAAAAACGCTCCTGCAACAATGTGAAAATCTGCTGGATGCGCAGCATGACTATGCGCAAGCGGTATCGGTGGTTCGATGCCTGATGTTTATTGATAAATTTAGCGAAGACCTCGCTCAGCGCTTTGACGCTTTTGAATAGTTAGACCCATGGCGCTTTTACAAATTTCTGAACCCGGGCAGTCGCCCAACCCGCACGAGCGCCGAATTGCTGTCGGTATTGATCTAGGAACAACCCATTCCTTGGTTGCTGCCATGCGCAACGGGGTGGCCGAGTGTCTGCCGGATGCCCAAGGGCGGGTGGTGTTGCCCAGCGTGGTTCGCTACCTTGACGCGACCCGCCGCCAGATCGGCTTTGAAGCCATAGATCATCAAACCATTGACCCCGGCAACACGATTGCCTCCGTTAAGCGCTTGATGGGACGCGGTCTTTCGGATGTCACCCACGCAGACCGCTTGCCTTACGCTTTGGCGGATTCAGCTGGCATGGTCAAAGTTCGAACGATTGCGGGAGAAAAAAGCCCAGTGGAGGTCAGCGCTGAAATTTTGGCGACGCTGCGCTTTCGCGCCGAAGACAGCTTTGACGACGACATCTACGGCGCAGTAATAACGGTCCCCGCTTATTTCGATGATGCGCAACGCCAAGCCACCAAAGACGCAGCCCAGTTGGCAGGAATCAACGTCTTGCGTTTAATCAACGAACCAACTGCTGCCGCAATTGCCTACGGACTCGATAACGCAGCCGAAGGTATTTATGCGGTGTATGACTTGGGCGGTGGAACCTTTGATATTTCCATTCTGCGTTTAAGCGCCGGTGTGTTTGAAGTCTTGGCCACCGGGGGCGACTCTGCTTTAGGCGGTGACGATTACGACCGCGCTTTGGCGGATTTTTTCCTCGCGCAAAGCGGTCTGAAGATAAACAGCCTAGAAGACCAAGCAGCCTTGCTCGCAGCAGCAAGGGCGTGTAAAGAAGCCTTGTCTGCTAACGATATTGCTCCCGTGGAGCTAGAACTCTCGGTTGGGCGAATGGATCTGTCTGTGAACCGTGCCCAGTTTGAAGATGCTACTGCGGCGCTCACTACGCAAACCCTGCAAGCGCTGCGCAAAGTGATGCGCGATGCAAAGCTTTCTAAACCCGATATCAAAGGCGTTGTCATGGTGGGCGGCTCAACCCGCATGCCACAGGTACAAAAAGCCGTGGGTGAGTTTTTTGAGCAAACCCCTTTAACCAACCTCAATCCTGACGAAGTTGTGGCTTTGGGTGCATCTATCCAAGCCAACCAATTGGCTGGTAACAACCCTTTGGGTGATTTGTTGTTGCTCGATGTGATTCCTTTGTCCTTAGGGATTGAAACCATGGGCGGCCTGGTCGAGCGGATTGTTCCGCGCAATCAAACTATTCCCACCGCCATGGCCCAGGACTTCACGACCTACCAAGACGGCCAAACCGCCCTCGCACTGCATGTTTTGCAAGGCGAGCGCGACTTGGTCGCTGACTGCCGAAGCTTGGCCCGCTTTGAGCTGCGCGGGTTTGCGCCTATGGCGGCTGGTGCTGCGCGAATTCGGGTCACTTTTACGGTGGATGCGGACGGCTTGCTGCAAGTCTCAGCAAAAGAACAAATCAGCGGCGTAGAAGCTCAGATTGACGTGAAACCTTCCTACGGCTTAAGCGACGACCAAATTGCCCAGATGCTCAAAGACAGTTTTACGACGGCGGAGTCCGACATGCGGGCGAGGGCGGTCTTAGAGGCCCGCGTTGACGCGCAGCGGATGCTGCTGGCAACCCAAAGCGCTCTGTTGGCCGATGGTGATTTGCTCTCGGTCATTGAACGTAGCAGCATCGATGCCGCAATGGAAAAACTTCGCCAAACTGCGGCTACTGAAGTGGCTGCTGATATTGAGTTAGACACTAAAGCCTTGGCCAATGCCACCGAAGCTTTTGCCGCCTTGCGTATGAACCGCGGTATTGCGAATGCTTTGTCGGGCAAAAATATCGACACGGTTTAAGAATTTTTACGATTAAAGAAATCAGCGCTATGCCCATCATCAAAATTTTGCCGCACTCCGAATACTGCCCTAAGGGTGCGGAGCTCACTGTAGGCGCAGGAACGTCTATTTGCGAGGCCTTGTTAGAAAACGGCATCGCTATTGAGCATGCTTGCGATATGAGTTGCGCTTGTACAACCTGCCACGTGATCGTCCGCGAAGGCTTGGCCTCGCTAAACCCTGCGGAAGAAACGGAAGAGGACTTGCTAGACCGCGCGTGGGGACTTGAGCCCAACTCAAGGCTGAGTTGCCAGGCGATCTTGGGTCAAAAAGACGTGGTGGTTGAAATACCCAAATACTCGATCAACCACGCTAAAGAGAATCACTGACAAAACCACTGACAATACGCGTATGCGTCAAATTTTTCTTGATACCGAAACCACAGGCCTTTTCCCTGACCAAGGCGACCGCGTGATTGAAATCGGATGTGTGGAGCTGGTGAACCGAAAGCTCACTGGTAAAACCTTGCACCTTTACCTCAACCCCGAACGCGAAAGCCACGAAGAGGCTTTGCGCATTCACGGCATCAGCAATGAATTCCTTCTGGACAAGCCCAAGTTTGAAGCCGCTGCCGAAGAGTTTTTGGCCTTTGTCAGTGATGCCGAACTCATCATTCACAACGCACCGTTTGACTTGGGTTTTTTAAACAAAGAACTTTCATTGTTAGGCCGACCGCCTTTGAAAGACTATGTCAACTCCGTGGTGGACACCTTGGCCATGGCCAAAGAGATGTTCCCCGGAAAACGCAACAGTTTGGACGCCTTGTGCGCCCGTTTGGAAGTGGACAATTCTGGGCGAACCCTTCACGGCGCATTGTTAGACGCCGAGTTATTGGCTGATGTGTACATCAACCTCACCCGCGGTCAAGACATGCTGATCATGGACTCCGCCGATACGGATACGCCAGGTGCTCAGAAGTCTCACGTTGACTTAAGCAGCTTTGATTTGCCTATCGTTTACGCGAATTCTCAAGAAGCCGCTGCGCATGAAATAGTCATGAGCGAGATCGATAAATCCAGCAAGGGAAAGACGGTTTGGCGGACTTTGTAAGGGCAAATAGCCTTACAATCTAATGCTTTCCTGAAATACATTCAGGGCGATTAGCTCAGGGGTAGAGCACTG
>SXSX01000002.1 GCA_005793295.1 Burkholderiales bacterium
ATAACCATCTTAGTTACACGGGTTCAGGCGGAGTCACGCGAACCGCCAAGACTTTATCGATGCGTCTGTGGTCTAAATCAACCACTTCAAAACGCCAATTTTGGCAACTGATACGCTCTCCCACGCTAGGCAAGTGCCCCGAGATAGACATCAGCAAACCCGCCAAAGTGTTGTAACGGCCCCGGTCTTCGGCAGGAAGATCTTCCATGTCGAGGCGAGATTTCAGCTCGCCCAAAGGCATCACGCCGTCGAGCAGCCACGAGCCATCGTCTCGCTCTGTAGCCCATGCGTCTGTGAGCGCTCCGTATTGCAACTCACCCGTAATCGCTTCGAGTAAATCTCGCGGAGTCAGCAAACCCTGGACCACACCGTATTCATCCACCACGAAGACCAAACGGCCCGCAGCCAATCGAAACTGTTCCAGCAATTCCATGCCACTGAGGGTTTCTGGAACAAACACCGCCGGTGTTAAATGGGAATCGATCACTTCATCGGGCTGCGCACTCAAATCCAATAAGCGGGCTACGCTGATGATGCCCACCACATCGTCTAAGGAATTGCGACACACGGGATACCACGAGTGCGCACCCTTGCCACCGCCTGCACTGGCCAAGGACAAGCACAGACCCACGGTACTGCGGGCCTCGAGCCACTGCACGTCCGTGCGTGGGGTCATGAGCGAGGTTAACGGTCGCTCGTCCAAACGAAATACGTTTTGCACCATTTGGTGTTCGTGTTCTTCAATCACACCGGCATCTACACCCTCTTCTAAGCTGGCGGTGATTTCTTCTTCTGTCACTGCGCGTGAGGCATTGGTGTCAATACGCAAGAGTTTGAGGGTGGCAGCCGTCGTGCCAGAAAGCAAGCGAACAAAAGGTTTAGCCGCTTTGGCTAACCACAGCATGGGCCGCGCGACCCAACAGGCCACCCGCTCTGGGTGCAATTGGCCAATGCGCTTAGGAACCAGTTCGCCAAAAATTATCGTGGTGAACGTAATAGCGGTCACAACCAGCCCCGTAGCCGTGATGGCGGCGGCTGTGTCAGCCATACCCCAGCCTTGCAAGGCCGCTGCGACCCCACCGCTAAAGGCGGACTCACCCACAATTCCGTTGAGTACGCCAATCGACGTAATACCGACCTGCACGGTGGACAAAAACTGGTTGGGGTTTCCCAATAGTTCCAAGGCCGCTTCAGCCCCTTTGTCCCCCGCCTCCATCAAGGCGGCCAAGCGCGCTTTTCGGCTCCCGGCCAAGGCCAATTCAGACATCGCAAAAACGCCGTTGAGGAGCGTTAAAAAAACAATCAGCAGCAATTCCATGGATCTGGGGCGAAAATGAACACCATGGCACTTTACTTGATTGGCGACGTCCAGGGCTGCGACCGTGCGCTGGAGCGCTTACTAGACACGGTTTCTTTCTCCAAAAGCCGCGACACACTCTACTTTTTAGGCGATTTGGTTAACCGCGGGCCGGATTCTGCGGGTGTACTACGGCGTTTGATGGCTTTAGGGGATGCTGCGCAGTGCGTTTTGGGAAACCACGATTTGCACTTGCTGGCGGTGGCTTACGGTGTTCGACCAGCGCATCGCAGCGATACCTTGGCTTCGGTGTTAGATGTCAGCGACCGCAGCGCGATGCTGGAATGGCTTCAACAGCAAGCCATGGCGCTGCAAATTCAGCAAGCCGGACACACCTTGCTGATGGTCCATGCGGGTGTCTTGCCCCAATGGAGTTCGGCAACCGCGATGGCGCTTGCTGGTGAGGTAGAAGCGGTGTTACGCAGCACCGATCTCATCGATTTTTTACACCACATGTACGGCAGTACGCCCACCGCGTGGAGCGATGAACTAACAGGCGCGGACCGATTGCGAGTGATTGTGAATGCACTCACGCGCATGCGGTTTTGCAACGCAAAAGGAGAGATGGAGTTCACCAGCAAGGAAGCGGCCAGTGGCGCACCCGCTGGGTTTATGCCGTGGTTTGACGTTCCTGGACGGCAAACCGCCCAAGACACCATCGCCTTTGGCCACTGGTCTACGTTGGGTAAGTTAAACCGCAATGACGTCTTTGCCCTTGATACCGGATGCGTGTGGGGCGGTTGCTTGAGCGCCCTGCGCTTAGACGGCCTGGGCCCTGATCAGCGCTGGGCTCACCAAATGTTTGAGGTTAAGTGCGATTCGGCACGCTGATACTCGATCTAAAGCATTCAAGCGCATATCTGATCAGGCAGTAGCCAGGAGAAGATGCCCAATTTCAGACTTTGCTGGTCGAACTTGAATCTCAATGTCGTAGCCCAATCGGATGAGACAGTCCATCAACTTACGCTCAGAGAGGTTGTTGAAGTCCCCACGCATCATGTCGGACACCTTAGGCTGGCTAATGCCCATACGTTTTGCGGCTTCCATTTGAGTCAATTCAAGGCCTCGCATGGCTTTTCTTATCTCGACTACCAAGCCAGTTTTGATTTTTTGCTTTTCAGCATCGGGCACTTCAAGGTCGGCAAATACGTTGCCAGAACCACGATGTACTTCCATTCCTTCTACCAGTCGAGTTTTCATTTTCGCAACTCCTTTACGAACGTTTCGGCAATTTTTAACCGCGCGTGAATGATGTCCATATCTTCTTTCGGCGTAGCGATGCCACGCTTACTTTTCTTTTGAAAACAGTGAAGAACAAATACTGCCTCAACAAACTTTACGGTATAGACGGCACGGTAAGTACCACCGATATCATCTTCCAACACCTCAAGCACGCCAGCACCACCAAAGCCCTTAAGTACTTTGGCCGCATCGTGCTTGTCGCCCGCTTGCGCCAAAGACAAAGCAAAGCCAAAAAACCGCCGAACATCTGTAGGTAAGTCCAACAAGTCTTTGTGGCTACTACCAATCCATTCAAGCGGCTTTTCTTTAGATGGCATCAATAGAATATACATTAACTGGTATAAATCGTCAATATGCACTTTTGCGCTCTATCGGCGGCGCATTGCACATGACGAAGGTGCAGCGCTAAACCCCCATCCGCAACCTGCGGGCCGCTTCTTCAGCCTGCGCATCATCAATTTCACGCAAGATCCCTTGCATATCCACGTCGGCATGGGCGCGGTCAAAAAGACCAGTTAGCGAGGTGTCGTTAGTGAGGAGTCCGGCTTGGTACAGGTTCCACATTTCGGGACCATACTGGGTGGTCCGAAGCGATGGCGCAAACTGCCCAAAAAAATCACGCAGGTTGGCGACATCGCGCATCAACATGCGTTGGGCGTGGTTGTTGCCTGCAGCGTCAACAGCTTGCGGCAGGTCAATAATCACGGGGAAATCGATACCGGCTGGCTGACCCGCCACATCACTGTGTGCCAACAAAATATTGAACTCTGACAAGTCACCATGAACGACGCCGGCGCATAACATGCGCACGACTTCAGTAATTAAAGTGGCATGGTGGGCAAGCGCTTGTTGGGGTGTAAACGCCACATCGTTTAAGCGCGGTGCGGCGTCGCCGTTGGCGTCGGTCACGAGTTCCATCAGCAACACGCCGTCACAAAAGTTATATGGCTGCGGTACGCGCACACCTGCATCCGCAAGGCGGTAAAGCGCATCGACTTCGGCACTCTGCCACGCAGCTTCTTGCTCTTGGCGACCGAACTTGCTGCCTTTGGCAATCGCCCGCGCTGAACGTGAATTTTTGACTTTGCGGTTTTCGGTGTAGTCCACCGCTTGGCGAAAACTGCGGTTGGTAGCTTCTTTGTAGATCTTGGCGCACAAGGTTTCGTCACCGCGGCGCACCACATAAACCATGGCTTCTTTGCCACTCATGAGCTGGCGCACCACGCTGTCAATCAGCCCCTCTTCCACCAAGCTTTGTAGGCGCGGTGGTGCTTTCATAGAGAGTTTTTAAGCTGATACAAGCTTACGTCCGTTCCAAGTGGTTAAGCCAATTCCCAAAAGTATCAATGCACCGCCCCAATACACACCGACCACCGGAATTTCACCATGCACCAACCACACCCACAACGGGTTCAGTACGGCATCGGCCATGGTGATCACCACCATTTGCACCGCTCCTACGCTACGTGCACCGCGCATGTATAACACCAAGGGTAAAGCCAATTGAACCGCACCCATCAAGAGCAACAAGGCCACGCTTTGAAGGGGCAGCGCAACGAGCAGGCCTGACGCAGCAACCAAGCCAAATACGCCCAAGCCACCCAAGAGCATGGCAGGCTCCATGTCCAAGGCTTTGTAGCGGCGCAAGGAGACGCTTTGAAGTGCAAAGCAAAACGCGACGCCTAAACCAATCAACGTTCCCCAGTAACCATTAATGGACGCTTCTCCCTCGCCCAAAGCAATGACGGTCGCACCGCCCAAAGCCAAAAGTACCGCAACATAAAAGACAGGCTGGGTTTTTTCGCCTAACCAAACCCGGGCCAATACACCGGCAAACAAACCGGAAGTAGCGCCCAAACAGGAAACTGCGGCTACGCTGCTCAGGTTCATCGCAACGATGTACAGCGAAGAACCTAAAGCAAATGCACCCGCAGAAATGAGGATGGCCGTGGGCTCACTGCGACGAAACAAGGCGATAGTTTCGCCCCGGTAGTGCCATAGCGTCCAAACAAGAATGGCCACGCCCATGCCCAAGCCCCGGTAGGCATTGAAGGTCCAAGGTTGTACACCCGGTAACCAACGCACGAATACGCCGCTCAAACTCCAAAAGAGCGTTGCACCGGCAACCAGGAGCAGGCCTTTGGCAGATGAAGTGGTTTGCATTATTCGCGCCGACTGCGCCCGCCGCGTCCACGCGACAGGTTGGCCCCGGGGGCTGCGCCACCGAGTCGGCTTTGCTCGCCGCCCCATTGCGCCCGCGCACCGGTTGATACCTCGCCGAGTTGGCTCAAGATGGCTTCGAGCGTAGGGCTTGGCGACTTGGTGTGCGACTCCAAAGCATCGCGCATGGCCCGTAAGTGCTTGGCACTGGTTCCGCAGCAACCGCCAATAATGCGGGCGCCAGCGTCAAATGCCATACGGGCGTAGAGGGCCATGATTTCAGGGGTGCCGTTATAGCAAATGGCACCGTCAACGTACTGAGGAATACCGCAATTGCCTTTGGCAACCAAAACCACATCCGGCCCCATCGCCTCCGCTAGGTTGTGAATACAGGCGACCACTTCGGATGCGCCCACGCCGCAGTTGGTTCCGCATGCGGCCAAGCGGGGGCTGAGTGATTTCTCAATGCCTGAAAAATCACTCGGAGAAATTCCCATCATGGTTCGACCATTGGTATCAAAGCTGAGCGTGCAAACAAGGGGCAAGCCAGCAACAGATGCTCCGGCAACAGCCGCTTCGACTTCTTCACGGGAAGACATGGTTTCAATCCACAAAACATCAACACCGCCTGCGGCCAGCGCCAAGGCTTGTTCGGCAAAAGCGGCCTTGGCTTGGTCAAAGGTCAGCGTTCCAATCGGTTCCATGATTTCACCGGTCGGGCCCATGCTGCCCGCAACCGCAATTTCACGTCCGCTGGCATCTGCAACGGCTCTCGCAATACGGGCAGCAGCTTGGTTGAGCTCCGCCATGCGACCTTGGGCTTGGTGCAGCTTTAAACGGTAGACCGTGCCGCCAAACGTATTGGTCAAAATAATATCGGCGCCCGCATCCACAAAGCTTTTATGCAAGTTAGCGATCCGGTCTGGGTACTCGGTGTTCCACAACTCCGGCGCGTCGCCTGACATCAAACCCACATCAAATAAATTGCTGCCCGTAGCCCCATCGGCCAACAGCCAAGGGCGCGTTGCCAAGAGGTGGGTAAAGCGGTTAGAGGAAGGATCTGCGGGCAAAGAGGATGCTACGACGTTCAAGGTGTGCTCCGAAAAAAATATAGGGGCCACGCCTTCGCGATGAGAACATACAGAGCTCACCGCACGATTGGCGTGGGTGAGCGCGGTTAGAACAAACTGGCTACTTACCAGTGGCTCCGAGCCTCGTTCATGGGTATGAACTGCAACGCTCCTCGAAGAAGCATTATTTTAGCCGAGCCGCAATAAACTTTTAACGTTGCAGGGTTTGCCAGTGAGGATGAACATAAGTAGGGGCGCTTGAGGCCGGCAGGGGCGAACGCCCGCGAATGGCGTCTGCGATTTTTTCCGCCATCATGATGGTGGGCGCATTCAGGTTTCCACTGACGACCTGCGGCATGATGGACGCATCGACCACGCGCAAGCGCTCCACGCCATGCACACGCCCTTGGTGATCGACCACCGCCATGTCGTCAATCCCCATACGGCAACTGCAAGACGGGTGGTAGGCGGTTTCTGCACTGGCACGAATATGGGCATCGATTTCGGCATCCGTTTGGACGTTGGGGCCAGGCGAGAGTTCTTCACCACGAAAACGATCAAACGCTTTTTGCATAAACACTTCACGCGTCAAACGAATCGCCGCTCGCATTTCTTTGCGGTCTTGTTCGGTGCTCATGTAGTTAAAGACGATGGTGGGCGCTTCTTTGGGGTTGGCCGATTTGATTTTGACAAACCCCCGGCTGGTGGCTCGCATAGGGCCTACATGGGCTTGAAATCCGTGGCCTGTGGCGGGGGAGTTGCCGTCATAGCGCACTGCCATGGGCAAGAAGTGGTATTGCAAGTCGGGATGTTTCACGCCCGATTCGCTGCGAATAAACCCCCCCGATTCAAAATGATTAGTCGCACCCAAACCGGTTCTAAAAAGCAGCCATTGCACACCGATTTTGAGTTTATTCCAGAGCTTGGTCGCAGAGAACAGCGTGATCGGCTCCCTACACGCGTACTGCAC
>SXSX01000147.1 GCA_005793295.1 Burkholderiales bacterium
GAAGACGGGGCCGATCCCCATCTTCTCCGGCCCGCACCCCGCCGCCTGGAAGCCGCGGTAGATGCCCAGGATGTCCTTGCCCTCGGCCTCGGCGGTCGCGCGGTCCATCAGCAACTGCGCCGACGCGCCGTCGGAGAGCTGGCTGGCGTTACCCGCAGACACCAAGCCGCCAGGCAGCGCGGAGCGCAAGCCCGCGATGCCTTCTTTGGTGGTTCCATCGCGAATGCCTTCGTCGTTGCTGACGGTGACTTTCTTGGTCATCATGCCCATGACTTTGTCGGCCACGCCCATGGTGACCGTGATCGGCGCGATCTCGTCTTTAAATAAGCCGGCAGCCAAAGCGGCGGTGGCTTTTTGTTGGCTGGATGCGCCGTATTCGTCCATGGCTTCACGGCCAATGTTGTAACGCTTAGCGACTTGCTCGGCGGTATTGAGCATGGCCCAGTACACCTCAGGTTTGTTCTTGACCAACCAAGGGTCGGCCAACATGTGTTTGTTCATTTCTTGCGCGGTGCAAGAAATAGCCTCTACGCCGCCAGCCACATAAATATCGCCTTCATTGGCGATGATGCGCTGCGCCGCAGTGGCAATGGTTTGCAAACCAGAGGAGCAAAACCGGTTGATGGTCATACCCGATACGGTGACCGGGCAGCCCGCACGCAGAGCGGCTTGGCGAGCGATGTTGGCGCCGGTTGCGCCTTCGGGCGTTCCGCATCCGAGGATGACGTCGTCAACTTCGGCGGCCTCAATGCCAGCGCGTTTGATCGCGTGCTCGACCGAGTGGCCGGCAAGAGTAGCGCCGTGGGTCATGTTGAAAGCGCCCTTCCAACTTTTGGTTAGAGGGGTGCGGGCGGTGGAAACAATTACTGCTGAAGTCATGGGAATTCCTTAATTAAATGTCTTGCCTTCGGCGGCCAATTTCGCCAACAAGGGCGCGGGCTTCCAGAAGTTGGCGTCGTCATGCGGGTTTTTAGCGAAGCGGTGCATGGCTTGCACCACGTTAAAGAGGCCGACCTCATCGGCATACAACATCGGCCCACCGCGGTAGGGAGGAAAGCCATAGCCAAAGATATAGGCAATATCAATGTCGCTGGCTTTGTTGGCAATGCCTTCTTCCAAAATGTGCGCCGCCTCATTGACCAAGGCAAACACCAAACGCTGGACAATTTCTTCGTCGCTGATTTTGCGTGGGGTGATGCCTTTAGAAGCGCGGTAGTCTTCAATCATCTTGACAACTTCAGCGTTAGGAATCGCATCGCGCTTGCCGGGCAAATAGTCGTACCAACCGGCCCCGGTTTTTTGACCAAAGCGGCCTTTTTCACATAACAAGTCGGCGGTTTTGCTGTACAGCATGGTGGCGCGTTCGACCGATCGGCGTTTGCGAATCGCCCAGCCGATGTCGTTACCGGCCAAGTCGCCCATACGGAAGGGTCCCATGGCCATGCCAAACTTCTCCATCGCTTTGTCGACCTGCTCGGGCGTGCAGCCTTCGTCTAACAAGAACCCGCCTTGGCGGCCGTACTGCTCGATCATGCGGTTGCCAATAAAGCCATCGCACACACCGGAAACCACGGCTGTTTTGCGGATCTTTTTCGCAACCGCCATGACCGTTGCCATCACGTCAAGCGCGGTCTTCGCGCCGCGCACCACTTCGAGCAACTTCATCACGTTAGCGGGGCTAAAAAAGTGAAGGCCCACGACGTCTTGAGGGCGCTTGGTGAAGTTGGCAATTTTGTTGACGTCAAGCGTCGAGGTGTTGGTTGCCAAAATCGCGCCGGGCTTCATGACGCGGTCGAGTTCTTTAAAGACCGCTTCTTTTACGCCGATTTCTTCAAACACCGCTTCGATCACCATGTTGGTCGTGCCGAGGTCGTCGTAGCTCAGCGTAGTTGTCAACAAGGCCATGCGCTGGTCGTATTTGTCTTGCTTGAGCTTGCCCTTTTTAACCTGGGCTTCGTAGTTTTTGCGGATGGTCGCAAGGCCGCGGTCAAGCGCGTCTTGCTTCATCTCCAACATCTTCACCGCAATACCTGCGTTCAAGAAGTTCATTGCGATACCGCCGCCCATGGTGCCGGCGCCAATCACAGCGATGCTCTTGATCTCACGCAAAGGCGTGGTTGAAGGCACATCAGGAATTTTGGAGGCAGCGCGCTCACCCAAGAACAGGTGACGCAAGGCGCGGCTTTCGGACGTCCACATCAGGTTGATAAAAATCTCGCGCTCGCTGGCCATGCCGTCTTCAAATTTCTTTTTGCTGGCCGCTTCTACCGCGTCAATACACTTCAAAGGCGCAGGGTAGTTTTTCGACATCGCGCCGACCATATTGCGCGTGAACTGGAAATACGCATCGCCTTGCGGGTGTTTGCAAGGCAGATCACGCACCAAGGGCAAAGGCCGCGTCGCCGCCACAGAGCGGGCATACGCCAAGGCTTCTTCAGCCAAGGACTCCGCCGAAGCCGATATCGCGTCAAACAGCTTTTGGCCTGGCAACATCGCGAGCATCTCGCTCTTAATCGCTTCGCCGCTGACAATCATATTGAGCGCGGGCTCAATGCCGAGTACGCGAGGCAAACGCTGGGTTCCGCCGCCACCGGGGAGCAAACCGAGCTTCACTTCAGGCAAAGCCACGCTGGTTCCTGGCGCAGCAATTCGGTAATGGCAACCAAGCGCCAACTCCAAGCCTCCGCCCATCACGACCGTGTGGATCGCCGCAACTACGGGCTTCGTTGATTTTTCCAACAGCAAGATTACGCTGTTGAGGTTGGGTTCTTGCATCGCTTTAGAAGAACCAAATTCGCGGATATCCGCGCCGCCCGAAAACGCTTTTCCTGCGCCGGTAATCACAATGGCTTTCACTGCTGCGTCGGCTTGGGCTTGTTCCATACCGTGGGCGATGCCTTGGCGCGTAGCCAAGCCCAGACCATTGACCGGTGGGTTATCCAGCGTAATGACGGCAATGTCGCCGTGGACTTTGTAATGGGCAGTCATGCGTTCAATCCTTGAAAAATAGTGAAGCGAAAAAAAGTAATCTTAGAGGTAATCTTAGGGGTGATCTTAATGGCGATATCAAAATAGAACGGTCGTTCTTTTGTGGCAAATTGTAGGGGGTTTCTGTAACTCGCTTTTGGCGTTTGTCGCCGCTGAGACTTACACGCCCAACCACTCTTGGCAAATCGCAGGACGGGCCGCTAAGGCCTGCGGGTTTCCATCAAAAACAATTTGGCCGTGGCCGATCACCACGGCGCGGTGGGCGATTTGAAGGGCGAGCGCGAGTTTTTGTTCCATTAAAACGATGGCAACGCCGCTTTGCGCTAAATCTTGCAACACCTTGGCGATAGTTTTTACCATCTGTGGCGCTAAACCCTCACTGGGTTCGTCGGCTACCAACAATTGGGGCTGCCCCATCAGCGTTCGGGCCAAGGCCAACATTTGTTGCTCTCCGCCGGAGAGGCTTGCGCCCAAGGCGTTTTGGCGTTCTTTAAGCCTGGGGAAAAGTCCGTACGCCTTTTGAAACAAGGCTTCTGAAGATGGCGTGTTTTTCGTGTTTGTCTTAAGCCCCAGTAATAAATTTTGATGGGCTGAGAGCGTGGGAAAAATATCGCGGCTCTCGGACAGGTAGCCCACGTCCATTTGGGCGATTTCAAACGCTTTGCGACCGGTCAATGTTTGGCCGTTCCAAACCACAGATCCGCGAGACGGAAGTTGGCCGACCAAGGCGCGGGCCAGCGTGGAGCGGCCTGAACCATTGCGGCCCAAGACCGCGACGATTTCGCCCGGGGCGACCGACAAATCGATTCCACGCAACACATGGCTTTTGCCATAAAAAGCATGAAGTTGCTTGACTTGGAGTCCGTTCATATGCGTTACGCTGAAACTGAAACTGAAAAATCGCCAAGGTAGGCGTCTTGAACCGCCGCATTGGCGCGAACGGCCTGGGGCGTATCAAACGCCAAGAGCTTGCCCTCCACCAAGACCGCAATCTTGTCCGCCAAGCCAAACACCACGCCCATATCGTGCTCCACCATCAGCAAGGTTTTACCCTGCGTTGCGGTTTTAATCAGCTCTAAAAAAAACAGCGTTTCGGTTTGACTCATTCCGGCGGTGGGCTCGTCCAGCAAGATCACATCGCCCCCCCCGCCCAAGGTAATACCGAGTTCTAAAGCGCGTTGATCGGCATAGCTCAAAGCTTGCGCCAAGGTATCGCGTTGCTCAACCAGATGGGTTTGTTCCATCAAAGCCTCGGTTCGGGCCGTGACCTCTTTTAGGCGAGATACCGAAGTAAGCCACTGAGCGCCATAGCCCAAACCCAAAAGCACGCTGCAGCGTAAATTCTCAAACACCGAGAGGCCAGAAAAGACCTGCGTGGCTTGAAAGCTTCTTGCCAAACCCAAACGCGCAATCGCAAAGGGTTTCTTTCCATCAATACGCTGATTCTTTAACCAAACCTCACCTGCGCTCGGCGCAAAGCGGCCGCTCACCAGATTGAAAAGCGTGGTTTTCCCTGCGCCATTGGGGCCGATCAGGGCCACCCGCTCGCCTGAGGAAATGGAAAGGTCGATACCGCGAAGAATTTCAGTCGCGCCAAAGCGCTTCTGCACGTTTTTGAGTTCGAGGACGGTGCTCACGCCTTCGCTCCTATGCGCACGATAAGCACGTTACGTAAACGTAGAAAATGCCACCCGCCTGAGAGCGCGATTGCAAAAGCCACAGACCAGTCTTGCCAGCGGTTGATGTGCAATTGAAAAGTGCCGAAAGCAACGTTAGAACCTAAGCTGGCTTCGAGTTGCAATTGGTAAGCCATTTCTACCAAGGCCGCGACTCCCGCCATGGCCACAACCAAACTCCCAAGCAAGAGCAAAAGAACCACACCATGGCGAATGTAAAACGCGCGGGGTTGGGTCATTGCGGTTTGCAATAAACCTGTTAGCCCTTGGGGTGCGTACATCACGCCAAAAACAAAAGCCAAGCCCACATACAAAAGCCACGCGGGGGTCAGACTGCTTAAACCCACGTTGGCCAGCACCATCAAAACCGCGCCAACGATGGGACCGATAAAGCTTTGGATGCCACCTAAATACGTAAACAAAACCAAGGACGCCGAGCGCTCCAAGCCCAAAGCGTCGGGGGTTACGCGCTCAAACAGCAAGGCCGCCAAGCCGCCAGAGATTCCAGCGAAAAAAGCGGAGAATAAAAAAGCGCGGTAACGAATCGCCTGTGGGTTGGTGCCCAAAAATTCCACGCGCATGGCGTTGTCCCGAACCGCGTTCAACATCTTTCCCCAAGGGGTCGAAGTCAACGCGTAAAGCGCCGCCGCCGATAGAAACGAGTAGGTAGCGATCAGGTAATACATCTCTACTGGCGACGCAAACGTCACCCTCCACGGCGCAGACTCCGTGACCCGGTTACCGGCAATGCCCGACTCGCCACCAAAAAAAGCAAAACCCATCAGCGCCACAGAAAAAACCAATTCAGCCAAGCCCAAGGTCACCATCGCCAAGGCCGTGCCGCCGCGCCGCGAGCTTAAAAATCCCAAAACGGTTGCAGCCAATAAACCCGAAACGCCGCCAGCCAAAGGAATCAAACTCACCGGAAAATCGACCCCCGCCGCACGGGCAAAATTGAGCGTGTGGATCGCGCCGTAAGCGCCTAAGCCGGTGTAGGTTGCATGACCAAAACTCAACATCCCGCCTTGGCCGAGTAGCAAGTTAAACGACAAACATGCAATCGTGGCGATGCCGATTTGCGAGAGCAGCGTGAGCGCCCAGGTGCTATGTATGAATTCGGGCGCCAACAAGACGCCAGCAACAACGGCGATCCAGGGCGCGGCGTTCACAGGTCTTTCGCCCCGAAAAGTCCATGGGGGCGCAAGACCAAGACCAAGACCATCAATGCGTAAGGCAGCACGGGGGCGAGTTGGGCCAGGCTCACGCCCCAGCCCAAGGAATGGTCAAAACTAACCGCTAAGGTTTGTAACAAGCCCAACGCCAAAGACACCCAAAACGCGCCCATCAGCGAGCCCAAGCCGCCGACAACCACCACTACAAAAATAACTGAGCCAACAGTAGCCGCCATTGCGGGTTCTGTGACAAAGGTACTGCCTCCAATCACGCCGGCTAAACCTGCTAAGCCCGAGCCAGCGGCAAACACCAACATCCAAAGACGCGGCACGTTGTGGCCTAAGCTCTCGATCATGGCGGGATGGGTGCGCGAAGCTTGGATGATCCAACCCAAACGGGTTCGTACCAAAACGATGTACAAAGCGCCCAGCGTGATTGCCGACACCAACATCGTGAAGGCCCGCATCGCCGGAAAAGACCAGCAAGACAATCCCAAGCTGGCATCTTGGCAAAGCGCTGCGGCGGGGCTGCCCCAAAACCATTGAAGGCCATTCGCTGCAGACTTCACCGCAGAAAAAGCCGCTCCTTGCAATGATTCAGGAGGGTGAAAAGGCAGCGCCGTGCGGCCCCAAACGCCTTGAACTAACTCCAAAATCAAAAACGACAATCCAAAGGTTATGAGTAATTCTGGAACGTGGCCGTAGGCGTGAATGCGGCGCAAAACCCAAAGCTCAAACCCCGCCCCCACAACGGCCAATACCAAAGGCGCTGCGAACAGCGCGAGCCCATAACCCGCATGGATTGACACCGAATAGCCCACATACGCGCCCAGCATGTAAAAGCTTGCGTGGGCAAAGTTGAGTACGCCCATCAAACTCAAAATCACTGTCAAACCCGCGCTGAGCAAAAACAAAAGCAAGCCGTAGCTCAGGCCGTTCAAGAGCGAGAAAACAAAAAACTCCATGGCGTTTTAGCGATGGAGTAGCCGATCCCTCCAGCTCACGCTGAAGGGAATTGGTAGTCTTTCAGTAATTCACGCAGTTTGGTTTTTTGCATTTTTCCGGTGCCGCCCAAAGGAATCGCATCGGTAAACACCACGTCATCCGGCACTTGCCACTTGGCGGTTTTGCCTTCGTAAAAAGCCAGCAGGGCTTCGCGCGTGAGTTCTGCGCCGGGCTTTTTTACCACCACCACAATCGGGCGCTCATCCCATTTAGGGTGGCGCATTCCGATACACGCGGCCATCGCAACAGCAGGGTGTGACATCGCAATATTTTCAACGTCAATCGAGCTGATCCACTCGCCGC
>SXSX01000148.1 GCA_005793295.1 Burkholderiales bacterium
ACCATGATGCTTTGCAAAAACCCGCCGTAATCGACAAGAGATCCACGCCACATCACTTTGTCAACGGTAAACATCAAGCCCACTGGCGCATCAAAAAATCGAAAGTTACGTTGGTGCTGTTGGTGCATTTGGTCTTTATCAGCTTTGCCAATGCCTAACAAACCATACAAACCCCAACCGTTTTCGCGCCGACGGTCAATATACGGGCTCACCCATTTTTGGGGGTAGTAGTCGTACTCTTCTACATATTGCGCCGCGAGATCTGGATTTCCCCGCATCGCATCGTGAATCGAACACACTTTATCTACCAACGCATTTCGGCTATTGCCTTGCAATACATAGACCTTCCAAGGCTGACAATTGGTGCCTGAAGGAGCCCGGCTAGCCACTTTCAACAAAGACTCCAGCGTCTCCCGACTGACAGGTTGATTCGTAAAAGCCCGCGTGGACATGCGCGAGGTAATAGCAGCGTCAACGAATGTTGAATCAGAAGAGGCAGAACTCATAGAAATGATTCCAATGCGGTTTTAAGTTTTTCAGGAAGGGGCACAGGAACTCGCGTTGCGGCATCGACATACACATGGACAAAATGCCCCTGGGCTGCGGCAAGTTCGCTTTGTCCAAAAATGGCAAGTCCATAGCGTACGCTGGAAGTTCCCATTTTTTCTAAGCGAAGCCCCACTGTAATCGGCTCTGGAAAGGCCAATGGGGAAAAGTAGTTGCAATGGGTCTCCACCACCAAGCCAATCGTCTCACCAATGTGAATATCCAAAGCCCCCTGCTCTATCAAATAGGCATTCACCGCGGTGTCAAACCAGCTGTAGTAAACGACGTTATTGACGTGCCCATAGGCGTCGTTGTCGCTCCAGCGGGTGGTTACGGGACGCAACACGCGGTAAGCGCTTCGGTTTTCAGCTTGGGGTTTGTGCATACAGCAGATTAGACCTTTGATTGTGCCACTTCAAGCGGTAATTTTTGCGATAAAAACCATCTTTTAGCACGCTGCACTCCACATTCCTGAAAATATTTAGATTAAAAATACCAATGAAATCAATGACTTAGAAAAATATGTGACTTTTTTGCTGCATTGCAACAAAAAAGTCTTGCAAACCCAAAATTGCTGCTTATAATTCGCTCATGCTGCACTGCAACATATCAAGGCCAGGGGCCAAGTTACGGAGCAGATGGTGTTTTGAACTTTAACTTTTGGAGTATTTATATGTTGACCGTAGAACAAATCGTCGCCGCCCAACGCGCTAATGTTGAAACCCTTTTTGGCTTGACACACAAAGCTTTTGAAGGCGTAGAAAAAATCGTTGAATTGAACCTGACCGCTTCTAAAGCTGCTTTGTCTGAGGCTTCTGGCCACACACAAACCATGCTCAGCGTGAAAGACGCACAAGAATTGTTGGCTTTGCAATCTGGCTTGCTGCAACCTTTGAGCGAAAAAACAGCTGCTTACAGCCGTCACCTGTATGACATCGCGACCGGTGCTAGCTCTGAGTTCACTAAGTCTGTTGAAGGCCAAGCTGCTGAAGCTCAAAAGAAATTCGCTGCTTTGGTTGATAACGCTGCTAAAAACGCACCTGCTGGCTCTGAGTCCGCTGTTGCTGTGATGAAAAGCGCAATCTCTGCTGCCAACAACGCTTTGGAATCCGTACAAAAAGCGGTTAAGCAAGCAACTGAAGTGGCTGAAGCCAACTTCAATGCAGTGGCTGCCAGCGCAACCCAAGCAACGAAAACAACTACTGCTAAAAAACGTTAATTGAAAAGCAGCTTTGGAGTCGAAATAAATTTGAGCCTCCAAAGCAATGCAAGGGAAAACCCTGACATAATTTAGTCATTGAGAAACACCCGTGTTTCTAACCTGTTGTCTCCTCGGATTCTTTCGAAACCTCTAGGTTCAGGGATCCCTTCAAGGCCTCGTTGCAAAACGAGGCCTTTTTTTTCGATTGATTCACGCCACCCGTTAACGCGATTTAGCCGCAATAGCCAAACGCAACTGAGGTAAGGCTTGGAGCATGGCTTGGCGGCCGGCTTCTATCGACCGTTTACGCGAACTGAAGTCAGAACTCGAGACGCCTGTCAAAACCGGACGCACCACTACATCGGCGTCTTTGAGTTCAAATCCGTTGATACTTTTGCCCATGATGCTAAAAGTTTGCAACAAAACCTCAATCGTTCCGCTGGCCGAACTTGCCTCTGGTGGGCTTGAAATATCAACTGCAATCACCAACTCGGCCCCCATTTTTCTGGCTGCACGTACCGGAACCGGGGAGGATAATCCTCCATCGACATATTCATGGCCATTGATTTTCACGGGCGTAAAAACAGCGGGTACTGCGCTTGACGCACGCACCGCCGTTCCCGTATCGCCACGCTGAAACAACATGTCGTTGCCAGAATTGAGATCGGTCGCCACAATACCCAAGGGCAATGGCATCGCCTCAATGGGCTTTTGGCCAACCTGCGCGTTGACATACTTCGCCAAAGCCTCGCCGCGTAAAACACCACGGCCAAAAAACGGAAGTGTCCAATCCGCGATTGTGGACTCCTCCATGCTCTCCGCTACTTTTTGAAGTTGCGCGCCATTTTTCCCACTCGCATACAACGCGGCTACCAAACTCCCCGCCGATGTGCCGGTGACTAACACGGGGTTAATTCCTGCTTCTTCAAGCACTTGAATAACCCCGACATGGGCGAATCCTCTCGCCGCTCCGCCCCCTAGTGCCAAACCAATTTTGGGTGGGGTTTTAGGTGTTGCAACGCTGACTGTTGGAGCCAAGACGGGAGGCGTTGGTGGCGCACTTGCACAACCGAACAACAACATTGACGTCGTCCAAAGGAAAAATTGAAACAGCATTTTTTTCATGGTTTATTAAACAGGCCTGTGACACAATAGACTGCTACATAGTAAAGAAAAAGAGAACACACCATGTCCCGTCAAAGCATTTGGGCTACCAAGGTTGCAGCTCTTGTGCAATCAGGTAACAGCCAAGCGGCATTGGCGCAAATCAAAGTTGCACCCTCTGTCAAAGACGTCAAACAACTGCGTGACTTACTCTTAAAAAACAAACTTTTAGCGGCCAACCCGAATGTCGACAGCGCTACGTCCGATCAAATTGTGGCGCTTTCAGCGCCTCGCTTACACAGGTCCCCATAAATAGACTGAGACAGTCGGACGATTTTCCGCGCTTGTTTCAAATTTATGAAAGCCAATCCAACGCTTGCATATAGTCTGCGGACACCATCAAATCATCCCAAGATATTGCCAAACTTTTTGGCAACAACTTCCAGCGCCGCTCTTCGCTGGTCTCGCTGGCTTGCCAATGGCCTTTTAACTGCGCTTCAGTCAAGTCAGCAATAATCTCATCGATGGGAGAGGTTTCTCCTGGTTTGAGGGGTAAGGATTGGTTGCATAAAAGAACCAAATCACAACCCGCGTCAAGTGCAGCAATGGCGGCTTGGGTGTAACTCAACTGGCGGCCACCCAGCTGCCTTGCGGCAGCCATCGACAAATCATCGCTAAATATGGCGCCACTAAATCCCAACTCGCCGCGCAATACATCTTGGAGCCAAACGCGTGAGAATCCGGCAGGCCGAGAGTCCACTTTCGGATAGATCACATGGGCTGGCATCACGCTATCCAGAGCGGTTCCCAACCAACGGTAAGGTGCAGCATCATCCTTCAAAATTGCGGCGCGCGCTCGGCGATCTATCGCAGTGGCTACGTGTGAGTCCGCTTTGACAAAACCGTGACCGGGAAAGTGTTTTCCACAATTGCCCATGCCACTTTTTAAAAGCCCATGCATCACGCTTTTGGCCAAGAGACTCACGACCCGGGGGTCACGCGCAAACGCTCGGTCACCAATCACGCTGCTTTCACCATAATCCAAATCCAAGACGGGAGCAAAACTGAAATCCACACCGCACGCACGCAACTCGGAACCCAAAACAAAACCGCAGGCAGTTGCGGCTTGGGTGGCATCTAAGGGACCAGATTTTTTCCCCTTCTGAGGCGCATCCATCCACATTTGGCCCAAAGCACGCATGGGTGGCAAGTGGGTAAATCCATCATTCTTAAATCGCTGCACACGCCCACCCTCGTGGTCAACGCAAATTAAAAGATCTGAGCGCAAACGCTTAATGCTGCTACATAAGGCGGTGAGTTGGGTCCGGTTTTCCCAATTTCGAGAGAACAAAATCAAACCACCAACCCAAGGATTTTGGAGTCTTACGCGGTCCACTTTAGTGAGCTTGGTACCGGCAATATCAATAATGAGCGGGGCGTGAAATGTCATGGTTTAGATGGGCTCGTTTCGACGACACAAAAACTCGCGGCATAGTCTGTCTCATCGGTCACAGTGACGTGGGCACGGAGTCCTTTGGATTCAAACCACAGTTTAAGTTCGCCATGTAACACGATAAAAGGCGCACCACTGGCATGGTTGGCAATTTCACAGGATCGCCATGTCATAGGCATGCGCATGCCCAAACCAATCGCTTTACTAAACGATTCCTTGGCGCTAAAACGGGTCGCAAGGTAGCGCACGCCTCGCTCGGGCCAGCGCGCAGTTCGCGTCTTCCAAACGAGAAACTCTTGGGGACTTAAAACTTTGGCAGCAAAACGCTCACCATGGCGCTGCAAACTGGTACGGATTCTGCGAACATCACAGATGTCGGTGCCCAGTCCGTAAATCATGGTCGAAGGCAGTGCAAGTATTGCTTCACCGTCTCGGTGTAGCCTAGTTCCAACGCATCGGCAATGAGCGCGTGGCCAATGGATACTTCACTCACTCCGGGTACCGCTCGAACAAATGCAGCCAGGTTGTCGCGGTTCAAATCATGCCCCGCATTTACACCAAGCCCCACAGCCAAAGCAGCTCTGGAAGTGTTAGCAAAGCGATCGAGTTGGGTCGTTTGCGCGGGTGTTCCCCAAGACGCAGCGTAGGGTTCGGTATAGAGCTCCACCCGGTCTGCGCCTATGGCTTTGGCTTGCGCCATCGCATCAGGCGTCGCATCCATAAACAAACTCACCCGCAGTCCCCAAGCGTGTACTTGAGCAATCAAAGGGCGAAGGCGATTGACGTCTTGAGGAAAATTCCAACCATGGTCGCTGGTAAATTGCCCTTCGCCATCAGGGACAAACGTGACTTGATGAACTGGTAGTTTGCGTGCGATCAAATCTGCAACACAGTCCATCAGGTTATGCAGTGGGTTGCCCTCAATATTGAACTCTTTAGCTGGCCATTTCGTCATTAAATGGGCGAGTTCAAGGACGTCGTCTGGACGTATGTGGCGTGCATCTGGGCGGGGGTGAACCGTGATACCGCTGGCACCCGCTTGAAGGCACAAAGTAGCTGCACGCGTGACGCTCGGGATACCCAAATGCCGGGTATTTCGGACCAATGCCACTTTATTGAGATTGACGGACAGTGCAGTTGAATGGGTTGTCATAACAAGGGGATCAAGCGTCAGAGAGATTGGATATCCAACATCATTTGCCGCGTTCTTAGGGTTTTTACCCCGCTATGGTAGTGCAGGAGCGTCCGGAGCTGGGGCTTGAGTGCATTGCTCAAAGCGGCACAGGTACGTAAAGTCGTTGTGAAGGGCACGCTGCTGTCAAGCGTCGCTTGTAATTGGGACCACTGCGCACCACTTAAGCTGGCGCGATCGTCGTCGTGCGCCAAGCGCAGCCCGCCTTCTGGAACCAAGGTGTACTGATGGGTAGGTTGCAAATCACCGAGAGTCATGGTTTGCGCGTTCAGTTGCGGCAGCAAGCCTACTTCCCGCAAAAGAAGAAGTTCAAAGGAACGCAGCGCGGCTTCTAATACTTCTCCATGCGCACTGGCAATGACTTCCACAACATTGGCATACGCATCAAACAAATTGGTATGTGGATCGTCGCGGGCTAGCAACGTCATGACCAACTCATTGATGTAGTAACCGGAAAGTAGTGCCTCTCCTGAGGGCATCGCATATCCGCCCTGCCATTCGGCGCTCTTTAATGTTCGGATTTCCGCATCGCCGCCAAAGGCCAGATGCAAGGGCTGCAAAGGCAGCAAGATCGGCCTGAAACTTGAACTCGGCCGCTTCACGCCTTTGGCGATTAAAGCGATGCGTCCGTGGTGCCGCGTAAAAACTTCCAAAATGAGGCTGGACTCACTCCAGTCGTAGCGGTGCAGTACAAATGCCGGTTCGTCTGCGATTCGCCGGGTGGCCATTTACTCGTATCCAAACGAGCGTACACGTGCCTCATCGTCCGCCCAACCGGATCGCACTTTGACCCACATTTCGATAAAAACTTTGGCATCAAGAAGTTTTTCCAACTCGACGCGGGTTTCCGTGCCAATGCGTTTGATCCGCTCCCCTTTGTCGCCAATCACCATGGCCTTGTGACCGTCACGCTCCACCACAATAGTTGCGGCAATACGCAGAAGGCGTTTTTGCTTGCCCCGGCCGGCTTCTTCTTCAAACTTATCGATCACGACCGTGGAGGTGTAAGGCAGCTCATCGCCTGTGAGTCGAAACAGTTTTTCACGCACGGTTTCACTGGCTAAAAATTTCTCACTGCGATCTGTCAGTTCATCTTCGGCGTACCACCAGGCTTGCTCGGGCAGGTATTTTTCACAGATTCCCAACATCCGCTCGATATCCTGGGCATTTTTAGCGGACATCGGAACAAACTCGGCAAACGCGTGACGTTGCTGCATCTCCTGCAACCAGGGGGCAATATCTGCTCGGCGGTTGACTTGGTCGAGTTTGTTGGCAACTAGCAATGTAGGTACTTGTTTGCTCAGGAGCGCCAATACTTTGGCATCGGCTTGGTTAAACATGCCTGCCTCCACCACAAACAAAATCAGATCAACATCACCCACCGCACCCACGACGGTTTTATTCAAAGATCGGTTGAGTGCGTTGTTGTGGCGTGTTTGAAAGCCTGGGGTATCGACGAATACAAACTGGGTTGCACCGCGGGTATGCATCCCCGTAATACGGTGGCGGGTGGTTTGTGCTTTGCGCGAGGTAATGCTGATTTTTTGCCCCACCAGCGCATTCATCAGTGTCGATTTGCCTACATTGGGCTTACCCACGATAGCAACCAAACCACAGCGTTGGCCCTCTAAGCCTTGGGTGCCGGGCGCTACGGCGCGAACGGTGGTTTTGAGCAAGCCTTCGAGCATGCTGTCCAACGCATCGGCCGTTTGGACTTCTCCATCTTGCACAGGTTCTTGCACAGGTGCAACTGGAAGGGGTTTATTTTTCTTTGAAACCGTCATAGCCCCGCCTTTGAATGAATGGTTTGCAGCATGGCTGCGGCAGAGGCCTGTTCAGCGGCACGGCGCGATCCGCCAATACCGCGTTCGGTCAAATGCATTTCTGGAATTTCACATTCCACATCAAAACTTTGCTGGTGCGCGGCGCCTAAAACACCGACCACCCGGTACTCCGGGAGTTTCAATTTCCGACCTTGAAGCCATTCTTGCAACTCGGTTTTGGGGTCTTTGCCAATCGCATCCATCTGCGGGTTAATGTCAACAGAAGCATATAGGCGCTGAACCAAGGCTTGGGCTTTAGCAAATCCAGCATCTAGGTAAACCGCCCCAATGAGAGACTCCAATGCGTCCGCTAATATTGAAGCGCGTTTTTGTCCCCCCGAGCGCATTTCGCCTTCGCCTAACTTGATGACCAGGGGCAAACCCAAATCCACCGCAATTTTGTGCAAAGTGTCTTGCTTAACCAAGTTGGCACGCACCCGCGATAGATCGCCTTCAGGTAAATCAGAGAGACGTCGGTAAAGCAAATCCGACACAGCCAAGTTCAATACCGAGTCACCCAAAAATTCAAGCCGCTCGTAGTGGTCCGCAGAAAAACTTCGATGCGTGAGCGCACGCTCGAACAGCGTGGGATCGGTGAATTCGTGCTGCAAACGCTGTTGCAACTCTAATTTATGCGTACTCACTTTATGGCAGCTTCAATGGAATGACCCAATACGCTTGAGATTTCCGAAATTCATCCAAACAAAGAAGGCTTTACCCACGATATTTTTTTCAGGCACAAAGCCCCAATAGCGCGAATCCATGGAGTTATCACGGTTGTCCCCCATCATGAAGTAATGGCCGTCAGGAACTTTGCAGGTGACGCCCTCAATGGTGTAATTGCAAGCCTCAAAGCCGGGGAATGTTTCTACTCCAGGGATAAATGCAGGGCGGTCGTCGTCGTTAAGTAGACGGTGGGGCTGTGCTCCGAGCGCTTCTTGGTACTGCTTGAAGTAGCGCATGGAATCTTCATCAAAGAACTCAGGGACCGACTGGGTTTCAACGGTTTTGCCATTGATCGTCAGACGCTTATTAAGGTACGAGACCGTATCGCCTGGCAAGCCTACGACGCGTTTGATGTAGTCCAAACTGGGCTTGGGCGGGTAGCGAAACACCATGACATCACCACGCTGGGGTTTTTCACCGTCTGTGATTTTTGTATTGATGACCGGAATTCGCAAGCCATAGTGAAATTTATTGACCAGAATTAAGTCACCCACCAAAAGCGTTGGGATCATCGAACCTGATGGAATTTTGAAAGGTTCGACCAAAAAAGACCGCAAGAAAAAAACCGAAATGATGACAGGAAATAGTCCTGCGGTCCAATCCAGCCACCAAGGCTGGGCCAGAATATGGGCCTGCGCTTGGGCAATATTTCCATCGACTTGGGTGATGCCCTGCTTCAACAAGTTAGCCCGACGCTCCGTGTCATTGGCTTCCAACTGGGCTGCCGCTTTTTGTCGTGCTGGCCAAAAATACAAACGCTCGGCAATCCAATACAGTCCGGTGATAGACGATGCAATGAAAAGCAGCAAGGCGAAGTTTCCTTCGACATAACCCACATACCACGAGCCTATGTAGGCTGCAAAAGCAGCCAGTACAAAAGAGGTAAGTACTTGCATTAGTCTTCCACCTGCAAAATCGCCAAGAATGCTTCTTGCGGAACTTCTACGGATCCAATTTGTTTCATGCGTTTCTTACCTGCTTTTTGTTTCTCTAAAAGTTTGCGCTTGCGTGAAATGTCGCCGCCATAACACTTGGCCAAAACATTCTTTCGCAAGGCTTTGATTGTCTCACGCGCAATGATGTTGGCACCGATGGCGGCTTGAATGGCAACGTCATACATTTGCCGCGAAATAATCTCCCGCATCTTGCCCACCACTGCGCGGCCTCGGTAGGTGGCTTGGCTGCGGTGAACAATGATGGATAAAGCATCGACCTTCTCACCGTTGAGCAAAATATCAACCTTAACGACATCAGCGGCGCGGTACTCTTTGAACTCGTAATCCATAGAGGCGTAGCCCCGACTGACCGATTTAAGTTTGTCAAAGAAATCGAGAACAATTTCACCCAAAGGCATTTCATAGGTGAGCATCACTTGCCGCCCGTGATAGGCCATATTCATTTGCACGCCGCGCTTTTGGTTAGCCAGCGTCATGACCGAGCCGACATATTCTTGGGGCATGTACAAATGCACGGTCACGATGGGCTCGCGTACTTCTTCCAACCGGCCTTGGTCAGGCATTTTGGAGGGGTTTTCTACCATGCGCACGGTTCCATCGGCTTGAACGACTTGGTACACCACGCTTGGCGCAGTGGTAATGAGGTCTTGGTCAAACTCACGTTCCAAGCGCTCTTGAACAATCTCCATGTGCAACAAGCCCAAAAAGCCACAGCGAAACCCAAAACCCAGCGCTTGGGATACTTCTGGCTCATAGTGCAAAGACGCATCATTGAGTTTGAGTTTCTCCAGACTGTCGCGCAAGCCCTCGTATTGGTTGGCCTCGGTAGGGTACAAACCCGCAAATACTTGGGGTTGTATTTCTTTAAAGCCGGGCAAGGCCATAGTCGCAGTCGCTGCCGCGCCGCCACTACCCTGCTTGATCAAGGTAATCGTGTCGCCGACTTTCGCAGCCTGCAACTCACGAATACCCGCAATGATGTAACCCACCTCGCCAGCCTCGAGGGACTCACGCGGTTGGTTGGCTGGGGTAAAAACGCCGAGGTTGTCTGCGTTGTACATGGTCCCGGTGGCCATCATTTTGATGCGCTCGCCCTTGGCCAAACGCCCATCGACGACCCGCACCAACATCACCACGCCTACGTAGCTGTCAAACCAACTGTCAACAATCATGGCCCGCAAAGGGCCTGCAGGCTTGCCTTTGGGCGCAGGAATTTTGGCGACAATTGCTTCCAAAATTTCTTCAATGCCCATTCCGGTTTTGGCCGAGCAGGGAATCGCTTCGCTGGCATCTATCCCAATGACGTCTTCAACTTCTGCGCGTGCATTGTCAGGGTCCGCATTGGGCAGATCCATCTTGTTGAGGACAGGCACCACTTCCACTCCGAGCTCTAAGGCGGTGTAGCAATTGGCAACCGTTTGGGCTTCAACACCTTGGCTTGCGTCGACAACCAAAAGTGCCCCTTCGCAGGCCGAAAGCGAGCGACTCACCTCGTAGGAAAAATCCACGTGGCCCGGCGTATCAATCAAATTCAAGTTATAGACTTGACCGTCTTTGGCTTTGTACTTCAACGCCGCGGTCTGCGCCTTGATAGTTATCCCGCGCTCTTTTTCAATATCCATCGAGTCCAAAACCTGCGCCTCCATCTCTCTTTCCTGCAGTCCACCGCAACGCTGAATCAAGCGATCTGCCAACGTTGATTTGCCATGATCAATGTGCGCAATGATGGAAAAATTTCTGATGTGATTCATCAACGAAAACGCTTAAGTGATTGAATTAGAAAGGCGGGGGTAAAGAAAAAAGGGCGCGTCGAATTCTGACGCGCCCTGAACCAACAATCATTGGCAACTGCGAGAGTTGGAGCTTCATTGTAGGCAAAAAGTCCTGAAAGCAAAGCAAGAAAAGCAGCATGTCGGTGTCG
>SXSX01000149.1 GCA_005793295.1 Burkholderiales bacterium
CGACGCGGTCATGCTTTCTGCTGAAACGGCGGCAGGCAAGTACCCGCTTGAGACGATCAAAGAGATGGCACAAATTTGCTTGGCTGCTGAAGAGGGAGACGACTCCAAGCTTGACGCAGACTTCATCGGTAAAACCTTCACGCGCATTGACCAAAGTATCGCTATGGGCGCTTTGTTTACCGCTTATCACTTGGGTGCCAAAGCGATTGTGGCCATGACCGACAGCGGTTCTACCGCTTTATGGATGAGCCGCCATTTGAGCCAAGTTCCGATTTACGCGCTCACCCCCAAGATGGAGACCCAGCGCAAGATGACGCTGTACCGCAACGTTCGCCCGCTCTTGATGAGCACCAGCGCAGACCGTGACACCGCGCTGCGCGACGCAGAGCAACACTTAAAGGATCGCGGCATTGTGCAAAAAGGCGATGTCTATGCGATTACCTGCGGCGAGCCCATGGGCGCACCCGGGGGTACCAATATGCTGAAAATTTGCCAAGTGGATTGATCCGGCTTGGTGGCTAAAATCGCGCCATCGGTAAAAAGTTACCAAGCGGTTACCAACTTCCCCGGAGATTAGAAAATGGCCCTCGTTTCAATGCGCGAGTTGCTGGACCACGCAGCCACCCACGGCTACGGCATCCCAGCCTTTAATGTCAACAACCTCGAGCAAGTGCAGGCCATCATGGAGGCGGCCCACGAAGTCGGTGCCCCGGTCATCATGCAAGCCAGCGCTGGCGCCCGCAAATACGCAGGCGAAGGTTTTTTAAAGCACCTGATCCAAGCTGCGGTGGAAAGTTACCCACATATTCCGGTGGTGATGCACCAAGACCACGGCCAAAGCCCAGCAGTTTGCGAAGGCGCGATCAAGTTGGGTTTTAGCTCGGTCATGATGGACGGCAGCTTAGAGGCCGATGGCAAAACCATTGCCAGCTACGACTACAACGTAGAAGTCACGCGCAAAGTGGTGGACATGGCACACGCGCTAGGCGTCACGGTGGAAGGCGAGCTCGGCTGCTTAGGTTCTTTGGAAACCATGCAAGGCGACAAAGAAGACGGCCACGGAACTGACGCCGTCATGACCCGCGAACAGTTGCTGACCGACCCGGAGCAGGCCGCAGACTTTGTCAAGCGCACCCAGTTGGATGCCTTGGCGATTGCCATCGGCACCAGCCACGGCGCTTACAAATTCACCCGCAAACCCACAGGTGATATTTTGGCGATTGACCGTATCAAAGAAATCAACCGCCGCTTGCCCAATACGCATTTGGTGATGCACGGCTCCAGCAGCGTGCCGCAAGATCTGTTGGCAACCATCAATGCCTTTGGCGGCAAGATGAAGCAAACTTATGGTGTGCCGGTGGAAGAAATTCAGAAGGCGATTCAATTTGGTGTGCGAAAAATCAACATCGACACCGACATTCGCATGGCGATGACGGCCGCGGTGCGCAAGTTCCTCATTGAAAACCCCGAAAAGTTTGACGCCCGTGAATGGCTCAAACCCGCTCGCGAAGCCGCCAAACTACTGTGTAAAACCCGTTACATTGAGTTTGGTTGCGAAGGCCAAGCCGCCAAAATCAAAGGCGACAGCTTGAGCGTGGTGGCAGCGCGTTACGGCCGTGGCGAATTGGCGCAAGCCGTTCTCTAGCCGTCTCCTCGCCAACTTCTAGCCGCCCTTAAAATTGGGGCTATGACCCCAACCAGCGCCCTCCACACGTCCACCCTCAAATCCCTCACCTTGATCGCTCGCGGCAAGGTGAGAGACAACTACGCGGTGGGGGATGATCGAATTTTGATGGTTGCTAGCGACCGCCTGAGCGCCTTTGATGTGATCATGGGCGAACCCATCCCGGGCAAAGGCGTGTTGCTGACGCGAATGGCGCTTTTTTGGTTTGAAAAATTAGGCCCCAACGGCCTCAACATTTGCCCTATTCACCTCACGGGTGATGCCCCCGAAAGCGCGGTGTTGCCTGAAGAGATCGCCCAAATCACCGGGCGCTCCATGTTGGTCAAACGCCTCAAGCCCTTGCCTGTTGAAGCAGTGGTTCGCGGTTACTTGGCGGGCAGCGGTTGGAAAGAGTACCAAGACAACGGCGCTGTGTGTGGCGTGGTTTTGCCAGTGGGCTTAAAAAACGCCTCGAAGTTACCAACGCCGATTTACACCCCGGCTGCCAAAGCGGCGGTGGGTGACCATGACGAAAACATCACTTTCGAGCAAACCGTTGAAATGATCGGCTTGGACTTGGCTACCCGCATCCGCAACATCAGTATCCAACTCTACCAAGCTGCCGCCGATTTCGCCTTAACCAAAGGCATCATCATTGCAGATACAAAATTTGAATTTGGGCTGGACGCGCAGGGTACGTTGACCCTCATGGACGAAGTGCTCACCCCAGACTCATCGCGCTTTTGGCCCCAAGAAAGTTACCAAGAAGGCACCAACCCGCCCAGCTACGACAAACAGTTTGTTCGGGATTGGTTAGAGGGCGCGATGGTTGATGGAAAGCCCTGGAGCAAAACGCCACCCGCACCGCGCGTACCCGATGCAGTGATTCAAAAAACGGCTGCCAAATACCAAGAGGCTTTGCAGCGACTGACCTAAACCCCAGGGGGGTGGGTTTTTATTTCGCCACGTTGCGCAGGCGCTGGTCGGTGTCTTGCAGCATCGCTTTTTCAAAATCGATGCCGATTTGACGAATCGAGCGCATGAACAAACGAATGGGGACCCCTAGCTGGTAAGGAAATACCAGCTGTGCGCCAAAGATTGGAACCGTGGTTCCCGCGCGTGCCTGCACGGTAAACGACATGGGCGTTTTATTGGCTTTGTCCGCAATCGCTTGCACTGTTTCAAGCGTGACGCGTTCTTTGGCGTAAGCCTGGATAAAAATCGTGATCGTTAATTTCTCAGTGTTTTGCCGAATCCAAAAAGGGTAGGTGACACCGGTGAACGCGTACAAATCACCATTGGGCTCCAAGCGCGTGTCTACGCGTTGTCTGCGCAAGAAATTAGCCAAAGCCTCGCCCACCAAGTCCAAAGGCTTCCAGACGGCGATCACCGTGTCATTGGCTTGGCAGCGGGTTTCCTCGATGATCTCCATCATGTCGGCAGACAAGCGCGGAATGTCATCGTCAGGAAAATTGGCTTCCTTCAAAATGCGACGCAAGTTGAAGACAATTTCATCAAATAGCCGCATTCGGATTTGAATGTCGGTGGTCGCCGTTTGCGATACATCGCCAGCGTCGTAACGGTCTGGTCGGTGCAAGATGTAGGGGCTGTAAAGCATCTGGTCTTTAATCAGCCGCTCTAGCCGCACGTTGAGAAAGTAATGCCGAATCTCACGACTTTCTGAGACTGCATCAAACAAAGAAGTGAGAACTTGCTTCATCAACTTCTCGTTGCCCGATTTTTCAAATAATGCCAACATAAGTGATGAACATAATACGGCGATTTCTTCGCCTAATCTATGGGTATTTGCCTGAGTTTTAGTTGGCTCATTAGTTCAACACCATGCTCAACTTGCGTCGGTATGCCGCAATGAGCAACGCTTGGGGGTCGGTCTCAGTGACAACTTTGCCTGCGATCTCTATCCCGCCAGCGGTTTTGTTGGGGTCTTGGGCGCCAGCTTTGGGCTTGGGCGGGCTGAGCAACTCCAAGATGGCGACAAAGGTTTTGCGCGGTACGGCGTCGCCCCAGGCTTTGTCGCGCATGATGATTTCTAAGAGTTCATCCATCGATTCGGTCCATTGGCCATTGACCATCAACACGCGGGCTTTGCCCAAGCGGGCATCAAAGTCGCGCTTGTTGGCAGCAATCAGGGCGTCAAACTGGTCTACACCCCATTGACCGCGGGAGTCCGTGGTAACAAAAGTAAAGGCATTGAGAAACTGTCCCAGAGCTTCAAAGCGCAGTTGTCGCGGAATCGCCGCTAATGCGGGGGCCAAGGCGGCTTCTGCGTCATCCAGCGCATTGGTTTCGATCAAAAGTTTGACGTAGTCGTAGCGGGCGTCATCGTTGCTGGGGTCTATCGTCAAGGTTTCTAAGAGTTTGTTGAGTGCGGCCTGCGGGTCGCCCGCGGCGAGCAGGGCTTGGGCGTCCTGGGCTTCTTCTTGGGGGCTCAGGCCGTCGGCGCTTGGCAGGTGTTTGTCTAAAAATGATTTGACTTGCCCTTCAGGAACAGCGCCCATAAAACCGTCTACAGGCTTGCCATTGACCATCAAGACGCAGGTGGGGATACTGCGAATACCAAAGGCTTTGGAGAGTTGTTGCTCTTGATCGGAATCAATTTTGACGAGTTTGAAGCGGCCGGCGTAATCTTCTTCCACCTTTTCTAAGAGCGGTCCCAAGACTTTGCAAGGGCCGCACCAGGGCGCCCAAAAATCCACCAGAACGGGCGTGGTGGTGGAGGCAGCGACCACTTCGGCTTCGAAGTTTTCAAGGGTAACGTTGATCATGAAAGAGTACTCAAGGTGTAAAAGTAAAATGCGAGTTGTAATACCAGCGGCACGGTTGCCGTTTCATCTACAAGCGCGGGACACAGCGCTGAATTCAACACTATGACCCCACTTCAAATCGGCGTCGTCATGGGTTCCAGTTCGGACTGGGACACCATGCAACACGCAGTAGAGATTCTCCAACAGTTTGGCATCGGTTTTGAAGCCCGGGTGGTTTCAGCCCATCGCATGCCCGATGCCATGTTCGAATATGCCGAGTCAGCAGCAGAGCGCGGTCTGCGGGCGATCATCGCAGGCGCTGGCGGCGCGGCCCATTTGCCGGGGATGTTGGCGGCCAAAACCACGGTTCCCGTGTTGGGCGTTCCCGTGGCGAGCAAGCATCTGCAAGGCGTTGATTCCTTGCACAGCATCGTTCAAATGCCCAAAGGCATTCCAGTAGCTACCTTTGCCATTGGCGCAGCCGGAGCCGCTAACGCTGCCTTGTTTGCGGTGGCCATGCTGGCTGCGACCAACCCCGCCTTGCTCGCCCAGCTAGAGGTTTTCCGACAAACCCAAACTGACTCCGCCAGCGCCATGGTGTTGCCCCTTCCTGGTTTGGCTAAACCATGAGCGCTGCGGGTGGTAACCCTTTAAGCACACGCCTGCCTGGCAGTATGGAAAACGGACAGTTGATGACGCTGGGCGTCATGGGCGGGGGCCAGCTCGGGCGCATGTTTGTGCATGCGGCCCAAGCCATGGGCTACTTCACCGCGGTGTTAGATCCTGATCCTGCGAGCCCAGCGGGCTTGGTGAGTCACCACCATATTCAAACCGACTATTTAGATGAGCAAGGTTTGGCGCAAATGCTGCAACGCTGCGCCGCAATCACCACCGAGTTTGAAAACGTGCCTGCGGGCGCTTTGTACACCTTGGGTTCGCATCGCTTTGTGGCCCCGGCTGCCAACGCGGTGGCCATTGCCCAAGACCGCGCTTTAGAAAAAGCCCATTTTGCGAGCTGCGGGGTTGCGTGTGCGCCGTACGCGCTGATCGAAACGGCTGCGCAATTGGCGGCTGTGGCCGATGATTTGTTGCCTGGAATTCTAAAAACCACGCGCATGGGTTATGACGGCAAAGGCCAAGTGCGCGCTGTCAACCGCGCGGAGTTGGAAAGCGCTTGGGCGGCGCTTGCCAACGTCCCGTGCGTGTTAGAAAAAATGCTGCCCTTGGCGATGGAGTGCTCCGTCATCGTGGCCCGCGGGGCCACGGGCGAGATCGTGAACTTCCCGGTTCAACACAATCTGCACCGTGACGGAATTTTGGCCGTCACCCAAGTGTTGGATGGCGTGGTGCCTCAAGCCTTGGCTGAGCAAGCCGTTGCCGGTGCCCGCGCAATTGCGCAGGGCTTGGGTTATGTGGGAGTGTTGTGCGTGGAATTTTTTGTTTTGCAAGACGGCAGCTTGATCGTCAATGAAATCGCCCCGCGCCCCCACAACAGTGGGCACTACACCCTCAACGCCTGTGACCAGTCGCAGTTTGAGTTGCAGGTTCGTACCCTCGCAGGTTTGCCCTTAACGCAACCGCGCCAACACAGCGCCGCCATCATGCTCAATTTGCTGGGTGATATTTGGGTGAACCAAACGACGCCTGACTGGGCCGGCGTTTTGGCCTTGCCAGGAACCCATTTGCATTTGTACGGCAAGTTGTCTGCTCGCAAGGGTCGCAAAATGGGCCACCTCACCATCACCGCCGACACCCCGGCGCAGGCACGTAAGACGGCCCTGCGCTGTGCCGCGCTGCTGGGTATCGCTGCGTTTTAGGAGCGATAGGTGATTCTTTCTCGCACTGATCCGGCATCGGTTGCCACCTGCGTACAAGAAATTCGCGCAGGCGGTCTAATCGGCTTGCCGACCGAGACGGTGTATGGCTTAGGGGCAGATGCATCTAACGATGTGGCGGTCGCCAAAATTTTCCAAACCAAGGGCCGCCCGCAAAACCACCCTTTAATCGTTCACGTATCGGATCAAGACGGCGGCCTTTCTGGCGCAGAACATTTCGCAACCAAGATTCCGGAATTTGCGCGATTACTCATGCTGGCTTTTTGGCCTGGGCCGCTGACGCTGATCTTGCCTCGGCGCGAAGGCGTGGGCCGCGCAAGCGCAGGCGGTCAACACACCATCGGTCTGCGCTGCCCCGACCACTTTGATGCCCAAGCCATTCTTCATGGTTTGCGCCACGCGCCCGGACCTGTTGTTTGGGGTGTGGCTGCGCCGAGCGCCAACCAGTTCGGCCGCGTCAGCCCCACCACGGCGGCCCACGTTGAAAGTGAGATAGGCGCAGACTTGCCGATTTTGGATGGCGGAGCTTGCCACTTGGGCATTGAGTCCACCATCGTCGACTGCAGCCGCGGCGTCCCCGTGTTGTTGCGTCCGGGCTCGATTACCGCGGTGCAAATTGAAGCAGCGTGTGGCCAAGCACTTCGCGCTGCCAATGACATGCCAAACCACACTGCCCCACGCGCCTCCGGTACTTTAGAGTCACATTACGCGCCGCGTGCCAAGGTTCGATTGCTGTCTAAGAACGAACTGAAGACGGCTTTGCAAAACAGAAGTGACACCAAAACCAAGCCGCCACAAACATCTGTCGGCGTGTATGTCCGCAACTTCACGCCGAAAGCGGCGCCTGCGCTTCACGTGCGGCAGATGCCGATGGATGCAGAGAACGCCGCACACGAGTTGTTTGCCGTTTTGCGTGAGTTAGATGCGCAAAACGTTGCTGAAATTTGGGTTGAAAGCGTGCCGAATGAGCCGCTGTGGGCTGGCGTGGCCGATCGCTTGCAGCGGGCGAGCTCTTAATTTGAGACTTCAGTCGTAAACACCGTCAGAACCCCGGTGTAAGCGTAAAGGTGGTTGTACGCAACTTCGCCGCTGGCGAAAAAACCGACCAAGGGAACGTCCCCCAAAGCGTGGCGAACCCATTGCATCTCGGCACTCGCACTGCCAAAGTGGGGCCCGCCGCGACCGGTACAGCTGACATACACCGCGCCTGCAATTCGCCGCGCAGACTCGACTGGTGCTTGCATGTCTTCATTAACCGACATTGCAAACAAGGGCTCTTCTTGTGGCTCAAGTTCTTCGCGAATTTCAGCACACACTCGCATTAAATCGGCGCGGGCAGCTTGCGCGTTGCGTTGGCAAAAAGCCAATTGGGCACCTACCGAGACATAGTCGCCCACCGCAATTCCGCGCCGTCCTGGGTCGAGCCCCATGATGTGACGAACCAATACTTCGTTGCCAAAGTTTCCTGTTTTTCGGATTGCCGCGCTGTCACTTCCCGTAGGCGCTTGGGCAATTCCCACCAAGGTAGAGCGAACCGCACTGAGCGCTTCTTGGGGCTTTTCTAGCGATACGGCCAAGTCGGCCAACATCACATCCAGCGCGGGTTCGCCGTCTAAGCCAATGACCACGTTTTCATGGGCCTCGGTCACCACACGCACTTTGGAAATCGGTTTGCAGCCTTGCGTTACGCGAGAAATCAAGTTGACTTCAGGGCCAAAAGCTACGCCGCTTAGTCCGCCGCTAAAAACCCCAGATGCGTGGCCTTGGCCTCGCATATTGCCATCGCCTGCGAGCGCAAATTGCAGACTTTGGTTGCGGCTGCTGGCGATCCCGCCAAACAAATACCCAGTCTCGGTACGCCGTGCCATCTCATCCAACAACTCTGGCAGCTCTGTGGTGTTTCCATCGGCGTGGACCAAGGCGGTGTGGGCTTCAAAGCCCAGGCCCAAGGGCGCTACGCCAGAAAAAACGCGGTACTGGTCACTAGGCACATCCATCAGCATCACCGCCAGCGCCGGCTCGTCAAAATACTCTACGTTGTTAGACGCGATGCCAATCCCCACCGTGCCCGACCAATCGGTGACGGTGGGCAACTCGCCGCCCAGTGTTTCCAAAATATCTTTGGCTGAAGCGGCGTAGTGGTCGGTGATGTAGAGAAGAGCCAGAGTCGGTGTTTCGGCGTGTTCGGGCTGCGCCATTTGCGCTCGCAACTGCGCAAGCACTAAGCCGCATGCCACCTGCCACTGTGGATGCGTGGCGTGGGCGTAGTAGAAAAGCTTCATGCTCGACAAGTGGTGTTAGCGGCTTCGCGGCTTCGCGGAGGCCTTTTTTGCGGGGGCTTTTTTAGCTGCAGTTTTTTTGACAGCAGGTTTTTTGAAGGTGGTTTTTGCGCTGACTTCTTTGAAAGTATCAGCCGCAATGGTTTGAAATTGCTGGGTCAGCGATGTCCACAGCTGCATCGGGTCGACCACACCAGCGGCGGGTTTGTCGGCGGGTGCGTGTGCTTTGGCTTGGGGCGCTGCTTTTGTTTTTGCGGGCGCCGGCTTGAAGGCTTCTGCCATCGAGAAGTTCATGCCCTTTAAGGTTGCCATCGTGAGTTTTTGAACCTCTAAGGCTTGGATGGTGGCAGCCAGTGCGCGGGAGTTTTGCTCTAACCAAAACTGAACGTGTTTGAGTTCTTCAATGCGCTTTTCGATGTCTTCCACATTCAGGCTCGGTGCCAACCATTGCGACATATTGGGCATAGCAGCTGAACTGGCAGGTGCTGCGCCCATGCCGCTGCCCGCGGTTTTGGCCAGGTTTTGCAAGAAGTCAAAGCCGGGAACAAATTTTCCAAAGCCGGAGATGTCGGTGCTGCTCATGGGGAACTCCTTGGTGTGAAAAAGCGGTGAACTAAGCCGAGCTTACCCGCTTAATCCGGCTCGGTGATAAATCCAATTTTTTGCATGCCTGCGCGTTGGGCCGCAGCCATCACCCGCGCCACGCGTTCATAGCGCACCGCGCGGTCACCGCGAATATGGAGCTCGGCTTGTGGCTGTGCGCCTGCCGCCGCAGTTAACTTAGCGGCCAAATCATTTTCCTGCAGCGGGGCATCGTTCCAAAAGTAAGCGCCGCTGGCGTCCACATCCAAGCGGATGGTCTCGGGTTTGTCGGTGTTTACTTGGTTGCTGGCGCGGGGAAGCTCAACATGGACTGCGTGCTGCATCACCGGAATCGTGATGATAAAAATAACCAGCAACACCAACATGATATCGACCAAGGGCGTCATGTTGATCTCGTTCATCACCTCGTCGCTGTTGTCTTGGGTCCCGAATGCCATGGTGTTAGCGAGCCCCTACGCGAGCGCCAGTCACAAAAAAAGCGTGCAGGTCATGCGCAAAGCGGTTGAGTGTGAGCAATACCCCTTTGTTGGCGCGCACCAAAGCGTTGTAGCCCAGCACCGCGGGAATCGCCACGGCCAAGCCCAGCGCTGTCATGATGAGGGTTTCACCAATGGGCCCGGCGACTTTGTCTATCGTGGCCTGGCCCGCCAAGCCAATCGCCATGAGGGCATGGTAAATCCCCCACACGGTTCCAAACAGTCCGACAAAGGGCGCGGTAGAACCGACGGAAGCCAAGAGGGCCAAGCCGCTTTGGAGCTCGGCGGTCGCGTCATCAATACTGTGCGTCAAGCTGCGCGTGAGCCAGTCGCTTAAGTCAAAGCCTTCGTGTAGCTCTTTTTTCGCGCTTTGGTCTTCGCTCAAGTGGGCGGCCGCTTGGCGACCTTCTAAAGCGAGAGCGTGAAAAGGATTGGCCTCTCCGTTTAAGGTTTGGAGCCCCGCGTCAAAGTCTTTGGCGTGCCAAAAACTTTTGAGCTGACGCGCTTGTAGTGCAAGGCGACGCAAGTCGAGCGTTTTGAGCACGATCACCATCCACGATGCCAGCGACATCGCTAAAAGCAAAACCAACACGCTGCGTGTGACCGCATCGCCTTGGGCCCATACGTTGAAAAGTCCGTTGTCAAGATTCATAGGTCACCGGGTTAAAAATTCAGTCTAAAACAAAAGCCAGCGGCACCTTAAACCACATCGCCTCAGGAACACCGCCGCGCTTACCGGGCACATAACGCCAGCGTTGAACGGTTGCCAAAGCCGCAGCGTCAAGCCGCTCAAAGCCGCTGGTTTTGGCGATCTCCGCTTTTTGTGCTTTGCCGTCAACGCCAATCAAAACATTCAACACCACCTGCCCCTGCTCGCCGCGGCGCACGCTCAAAGCGGGGTAATCAGGTTTGGGGTTTTGTAAGTAAGCGGCGTCATGGGTGGGGAGTTCGACTTTAGCGGCGGCGGGACTGGCGTTGGTTGTGCTCGCTGCTGCTAGGTTTGCTGAAGGCGCTGCAAGTGCAACCGTTACCGGCGCGTTGGGGCTTGCAGGAGCCAGGTTAGGGTTGGGTTGTAACGCAGGCGGACGGGGTAGCGGCGTTGGCAAGGGAGTAGGGAGAGGTTTTGTGGCTTTGGCGGGAGGCGCAGGCGGCGTCACAGGTGCTTGGGTTAAGGCAACCGACGTACTGATTAACTGCACCGGCACCACCACCTCAGCCATTTTTTGTAACAAGCCACTTTGCAAGAGCCACAACCCCGCACCATGGATCAGCAGCACCCCCGCGACGACGAGCGTTTTTCTTTGGGCGGTGGAGGTGCGGTGGGCCATTTTTAGACAAGTGAGTTTTGATTATTGCTTAGGCTTGTTGGCCGTATCGCCGTGTTGGTGCCCACCCATGTCTGCACCACCGCCTGGCGGAGTTTGTGCAACGGGAACCTTCAATTCCATTTTGCTCTCGATGCCTTTGGCGTCTTTAAACACCAAGGTCAGGGGAATCGTGGTGTCTTTTTGCAAAGGCAGTTTCAGGTCCATGAGCATGACGTGGTAGCCGCCGGGTTTGAGGCTGGTGGCTTTGCCTGCGGGCAATTCCAAGCCGCCTTCGAGCGCGCGCATTTTCATGACGCCGTTGTCCATTTTCATTTCGTGGACTTCGGTGACGCCGGCGACGCTGGAAGTGGCCCCCACCAATTTGGCATTGGTTTTAGAAGTCAGCGTCATGAAGGCGCCGGTGGCCTTTTGGCCTTGAACGGTTGCGCGGGCCCAAGCGTCTTTGACTTCGACGTTTTGGGCAGACGCGATGCTAGTGAGTGAAAGCGCGACCAAGGTGGCGCAAAGTGCAGTGCGAAGTTTCATACAAGCTCCTGAGGTTAAAAATAGACGAAAAAAATCAATGGGCGTGGCCGCCAGCGGCTTGAACATCGAGTACTTCCAGAAGCGCCGCCGGAGACTTGAGGCCTTTGGTCGAGTTTGCTGAAGCGGGAACTTCGACCCAGTCGTTCGAGCCTTTGGGACAGGACTGAACCACTTTGAACCAGAGGGGTCCCGCTTTGGCGGGGGTGGTTCCGCGCACGACAAACTCGTCGTAATACGCTGCGGGCAATGCGTTTTCTGCACCTTTGGCTGTCCAAGTGATTTCAAGAACACCTTCGGTGTATTTCTTCCCATGGCTTTCGTACGGTGTGGGCAAGGGGCCGACTTTGGTGCTCACCGTCCAGCCGGCTTTGGGCATGGGTTGGGCCGCGTTAAAGCCGGCGGGGATGGTGATGCGTAGGGCGGTAGTGGGCTCGGCGTCGCAACCGTGGCCGACCCGAAAGGCGGCGCGGTAGCTGGCGTTGGCAGCGGCGGCGCCGTCTTGTAAGACCACGTGGGCGAGGACAGGTGTTTGGCTGGCAACGAGGGCGATTAAAGCGAGAAGGCCAATGGGGAAAAGTTTTTTCATGGTGTGTTTCTTTAAAAATTAAATCGATACGAATGCGCCAGTGGCGCAAACGAAAGCGTTTTTGCAAACCCATTAGAGCCACATCAAAGTTTTGACGCGGATTAAAGGGTGGCGATTTTTTTAAAGAAAAAGAGGCGGCCCGCGACCGGGTGGCGGTGCGGCGCTGCGCGAGATTGGCACAGCCAGTGCCGCGAGACACGAAGTGAGCGACAAGGGCTCCACGACGGCAGTCACAACCACGCTGCCAGGCGCCGGGGCTGCGACTGGCAAACAAAGAACGCAATCTAAGCTGTGGCTTGGCTGAGATGTTTGTGGATCTGTAGGGTCGGCATTGACATCAACCAACTGCACCGTGCCTGATGCGCTACACACTAACGCAGTGCTGTGCGAATTCAACAGTGGCGAGGCCACCGCTACTCCCAGTGCAAGACACCAAACCGCCGCCACCCATCGCAAGAGCGTGTGTGCTTGGCGAAGGGATTGCAAAGGCGTCATGGGCCTGATTATGGCAGCAAGGCTGCTATCCTTGGGCGTTATGCAAAGCCTCTTTCACCTTGCCATTCACGTCACCAACTTAGACGCAGCCCGTGGTTTTTACGGTGGCGTATTGGGTTGTACGGAAGGCCGAAGTACCGAGACCTGGGTAGACTTTGATTTTTTTGGCCATCAAATTTCCCTGCACCTCGGCCAGCCTTTTGCCACCACCCTCACCGGCCACGTGGGCGAAAAGCGCGTCCCCATGCCGCATTTCGGCGTGGTGCTAGCCTTGCCCGAGTGGCAAGCACTGGCCGAGCGCTTAAAGCGTGCAAAAGTGGCGTTTGTGTTGGAGCCACAGTGCCGGTTTGTCGGACAAGCTGGTGAGCAATGGACCATGTTTTTTACCGACCCGTCTGGCAACCCGATTGAAGTCAAAGGTTTTGCCTCACTTACTACCGTTTACGCCACATGATGAATTACACCTTCGCTTCTGCGACGATTTTGCTGCTACTCATTACCGACCCCGTTGGCAACATTCCCGTGTTTGCCAACGCGCTTAAGCATGTGGCCCCGGAGCGTCGGGCGCGTGTGATTCTGCGAGAAATTCTGATTGCGTTTTTCTTGCTACTCACGTTTATGTTTGTGGGCGAAGGCTTCTTGAGGGTGATGAACCTGAGCGAGTTGTCTTTGCAAATTGGCGGCGGTGTGATTTTGTTTTTAATCGCGCTGCGCATGGTCTTCCCTCCGCCTGCGGCCGAAGAAGCGGAAATTTTGACCGAGCCCTTGATCGTCCCCTTAGCGATTCCCGCAATTGCGGGCCCTTCCGCGTTGGCTACGGTATTGCTCTTGGTGTCGCAACAGCCCGAGCGACGTTGGGAGTGGATCGCTGCGCTGTGCGTCACTATGGTTATCAGCGCCGTGGTACTGGTTTCAGCAGAGCGAATTCAGCGTATCGTCGGTCCGCGTTTAGTTACTGCAGTTGAGCGCTTGATGGGCTTGGTGTTGGTATCCGTAGCCATTGAAATGATGCTGCGGGGCGCTAAGACTTTTGCGATGCAATTGAAATAAGGCGGTGCGCGTTAGGTAAAAAATAACGGTAGATGTGTCATTCACAAAATCGGCAAAGCCGTCGTGCTTTTAATTTCTTCCATTGAAAAAGCCGAAGACACCCGAGACATGTCGGCAAGGCTGATTAATTTTTTGTAAAAACGGTCATACCCTTCAATGCTAGAAGCTACAACCTTTAGTAAGTAATCCACGTCACCACTCATTCTGTGGAATTCTTGTACCTCTGGTAAAGCGCTGACCACCCCCGCAAATCGGTTGAGCCATTTTTCGTCGTGTTGCCCGGCCTGAATGCTGACGAAGACCGTGATAGGTAACCCAACCGCTTTTCGGTTGATGATGGCCACGCGTTTGTCGATATGGCCACTGTCCTCTAAACGTTTGACACGCTTCCAGCAGGGCGTGCTTGAGAGTCCTACTTTTGCGCCAAGGTCGACCATCGATAACGCGCTGTCTCGCTGGAGGGCATCTAATATCTGTAAATCAAGTCTGTCTAGCATAAAAAATGCCAATAAGTTAATTATTTAGGATGATATTCTAATTAAGTGGCTGTAAATCAAAATAAAAGCAATGAATTTCTGGCGGTGGCTTTTTAAACTTCTGGAATGCACAAAACCTTGTACTTTGATTCGAATGCTACGACTTGCGTCATGCCACAGGCCATAGACGCCGCCACACAAGCGATGGCGGAGCTATTCGGAAACCCCAGCAGTTCTCATTCGAAAGGATTACAAGCTAAAGCAATTCTGAATCGCGCCCGCTTCTATGCGGCCAAAGTGATAGGGGCAAAGCTTGGTGAGGTGGCTTTTACCAGCGGAGCGACCGAAAGCATTCAAACCGCAATTCTTTCTGCGCTGTGTGATATCAAACAACGACTTGAAGGCAGAGAAAAATCGGTAGCGCTGCTGGTTTATGGAGCAACAGAACACAAGGCCGTACCTCAAGCTCTTGCCCATTGGAATCGCATCCTTGGTTTGAATTTAGAAATACGCGCACTGCCGGTGAATAGCCAAGGCCTGCATGATCTTGAACTTCTGTCGCAATGGCTGCCACGCACTGCGCTCTTATGCACCATGGCGGCTAACAACGAAACGGGCGTTGTTAGCGATTTAGAGGGTGTGGAGACAATTTTGACGGCAAGTCAAAGTAAAGCGCTTTGGTTGGTTGACTGCGTGCAGGCCTTGGGCAAGTTAACCCTGAATTTACAAAAAACGCGCATTGACTATGCCGCATTTTCCGGTCACAAACTGTATGCGCCTAAGGGTGTGGGCATGCTGTATGTCCGCACGGGAGCCCCTTGGACAGCGCTGATGGCTGGCGGTGGTCAGGAGGCCGGGTTGCGTAGCGGAACCGAAAATATTCCCGGGATCGCAGCGTTCGGCGCAGTGTTGCAGTTGTTGGCAGATCAAACGATTTTTCATGCTCCTGAAACTCTTAAAGTCTTTCGAGATCAATTGGCAAGTGCTTTGTGCGAGGCATTTCCCAGGATTGTTTTTAACACGCCTTTGGCCCATGCTTTGCCAACGACCCTGAACTTTTCGGTGCCTAACGTAAGCAGTCAAATGTTGCTTGATATCTTTGATGCTGCTGGTGTGTATGTCAGCGCTGGAAGTGCCTGTAGTGCAGGAAAGGCCGAATTAAGCGATGTTCTCGTTGCGATGAATTTTCCGCAATGGCAAGCTTCCTCGGCGGTACGTTTGTCTTTTGGTCCGTTGGTTAGCGTAGATGATATTGCGGCGGGATGCTTAGCTATTGCAAGATGTGGCCAGCTCATAAAGGTGTCGCAAGAGCGAGCCCTTGTGAATGCCGAGACCGAAACTGTATTTGAAAAAAACCTAGAGTTTTCAGTTGACACCTGCGCTTTGACTTTGCAATGGGACGAGTTGGATGATTTTTTGAACAAATACCCCCATGCACAACTCATCGATGTCCGAGAGTCGTTTGAGCATCACGCCAGCCAAGGGATTCAGTACGGCCGACGGTTTGCGGTTAATCGACCATTCAGCGCGATGAATGAAAGTACGTGGGAGGGAATTAAGGCCCCAGCGGTCGTTTTGTTTTGTCGCAGTGGCAGTCGAAGCCTCAAGGCTGCGCAGTTCTTGCAAAGTCTAGGGTGTGGAATAGTGCGCCATGTGCATGGCGGTTTGGCAATGCGCCCTTAAACGGGCTTTGTAACATCTTGTGCAATCGCACCAAAAACACTCAAGCCGTCTCGGCCTTTCATCTCGATGCGCACAGCATTGCTGGTCTGTAAAAAGTCAGTCACAGCGTTACCGTCTTTCTCTACACCGTGGCTGCGCACCGTCCCGCTGCCAACCAAAGTGCCCGCGCTGAGTTTGCGACTGTTTGCTAGTGCAGCGATCAGCTCACCAAAGTGGTGGGTCATATCCTCACCTGTGTCGCTCAGGCCGACCTTGCGGCCGTTCAAGGTGGATTGCAATGTCAAATGCACCCGGCCTTGTGACCAGGATTCTCCGAGCTCGTCGGGTGTCACCGCTACGGGTCCAAATGCGGTTCCGGCATCTTTAGGGCCAGGGCTTTTGAGCGAATGAAGTGACCAATGGTTGGCAAGTAAAACCAAGCGGATGCCTTCAATCGCTTTTTCGGGCGAGCAGCCCTGGGGAATGTCACTGGTCGCGACAGCCAACTCGGCGCTGAAATCTAAGCCGGCGTTTGCATCTGCGCAAACGAATATGTCTTGCGCGCCAAAAAAGCTGTCGCTGCTGGTTTGCGCGGGCAGCGGCGCATCGCTGGTGAACCCGCCGCCGCGGGCCCACTGGTACGCGCGGGGTAACGGTGCTAAGCATTGCGCGGGATTGAAGGCAAAGGCATTGCGCAATCGACCGGCGTTAAGCAGATCAGACAGGTCTTGCAACTGGGGGCTCAGGTAGTTCCAGTCATCAAGCACCTGCTGCAGGCGATTGGCGATATGGGTGGGGTAAACGGCTTGGGTCAGGTCGCGCGATACGATTACGAGTTGTCCGTCGCGGCTGGCGTCTTGGTAGCTTGCAAATTTCATGGCTGAATTGTCGCTCCAAATACCGCGACCCACAGTGCCAAACCGGCAGCCTGTTCCTGGGCCGCAACATCCGGGCCGACTTGGGTGGGTTCTTCGTTGAGGCGCGCCCGGTGTTGAATTTGTCGCAATGTGCGGTAGGCGCTGGCGGCGTGGGCTCCGATGGGCGCTGCGATCAGGCCGCAGTCTTGGACGCGTTGGAGCAGAGCGATGTTGCCCACGTTATCCAGTAATTCAGGATGGCGATGGCCTTCGCTCAGCACCAAAAATTGAACTGCAAACTCGATATCCACCATGCCGCCAGCGCTGTGTTTGACATCAAAATAGTCGCCTTTAATGGGATGGCCGCTGCGGACTTTTTCACGCATGGCCACAATTTCATCGTGCAGTGCGGTGCGGTCGCGTTGCGATGAAATCACCGCTTGGCGCACGGCTTCAAACCGCGCGTGGAGCTCGGAGCTTCCAAATACACAACGCGCCCGCGTCATGGCCTGGTGCTCCCATGTCCACGCGGTGTTGGAGCCGCGTTGCTGTTGGTAGTTAGCGTACGCGGTGAAGGTGCTGACCAAGAGACCCGAGTTTCCGTTGGGTCGCAGGGCGGTGTCGATTTCATACACGTCGCCTTCGCTGGTTTTCACGGTGAGCCAGTTGATGAGTTTGCGAACCAAGGCGGCATAGACCTCCCCGGCGCGTTCGTCTTCGTCGTCATACACAAACACAATATCAAGATCGCTGCCGTAACCGAGCTCTTTGCCGCCGAGTTTGCCGTAGGCAATGATGGCAAAGCGAGGCGTTTCACCGTGGCGCGATTTAAGCCGCGCCCAACACCAGCGGGTGGTGATACGTAACAACACTTCGGCCAGCGCGCTTAAATCATCGGCTACTTGCTCCACTGTGATCCGACCTTCGACATCACGCGCCAAGGTTCGAAAAACTTCGGCGTGGTGGGCGCGGCGAAGCAGGTTGAGCAAATTTTCTTCATCGTCTTCGCCGCTGAGTTTGAGCGCAGTCAAACGCCGCTCCAAGTCAGACTCAAAAACCGCCGCGTCAAAGCGCTCTGCGACCATGGCGCTGCCAGCGAGTTCGTCAATCCCGCCGGGGTGCTTGAGAAAATACCGCGCTGGCCAGCGCGCCGCCCCCAAGATCCGCAGCAAGCGCTGATGAACGCCTGGGCGCTCTACCAGCAAGGCGAGGTAACTTTCGCGGCGAAGCAAGGGCTCAATCCAGTCGACCAAGCGCACCGCCGCTTCTTCGCTGGCGCTGCCGTCGGCAACCCACTGCGCAGTGCGCTGCACTAACTTGAACAAGCGCACCCGCGACTCATCGCGCAAAGCCACCACCCGGGGGTGGGTGCGCCAAAGTGCGACACGGTCTTTGACTGCGCCGTGTAAAAGTGCGAGCAAGGTGTCAATGTCTAAGTCTGATGCCGGCGCTGCGGCATCTTTGCTACCACTGCTGCATCCGTTGCATGTTTTGGGCGGCCCGCCCAGCAGCGCGTCAAATTCTTGCGCCACCAACTCGCGGTGAGTATCCAACTGCGCTAAAAAATCGCTGGACTGAGCGAACCCAAGCGTATGCGCAATCCAGCCCAAGTCGGCATCGTCCGTTGGCAAAAGGTGGGTCTGTTGGTCGTCTAAATATTGAATCCGGTGCTCGACTTGGCGTAAAAACACATAGGCCTTCGCCAGGCCTTGGGCTGTGGGGGCGTCCATCAACTCGGCTTTCACCAGCCGCTCCAATGCGCTTAGGGTGGGACGGGTTCGCAGTTCAGGAAACTGCCCACCGCGAACCACTTGCAAGAGTTGAACCGTGAACTCAATTTCACGGATGCCGCCGCGCGAAAGCTTGACATCGTTGTTGCGCTCGGGGTGCCCCGCGCTGCGTTTGGAGGCGTGGTCGCGAATTTGGCGGTGCAATATGCGCAGGGCATCAAACACGCTGTAATCCAAATACCGCCGAAAGACAAAGGGGGCGACAGCGGCTCTGAGTTGCAAGGCAAACGCAGAGCCCACCACGCCAGCTGGCGCAAGCACCCGACTTTTAAGCCACGCGAAGCGTTCCCATTCGCGGCCTTGGACGTGAAAGTACTCCTCCAGTGCGCTCAAAGAAACGGCTGGAGGACCTGAGTTGCCGTTGGGTCGCAGCGCCAAATCCACCCGAAAGACAAAACCATGTTCGGTGGTTTCGCCTAGCAAAGCAAACATGGCGCGAACGAGCTTACCGAAATATTCTTGGTTCGAAATACGCCCGCGCCCGTTATTGGTACCTGCGGTGTCGCCATCGTGGTCGTACACGTAAATCAGGTCAATATCGCTAGAAACGTTGAGCTCGCGTGCTCCGAGTTTGCCCATACCCACAATGCACAGGCTGGCGCGCTGGCCCTGTGGATTAAGGGGCTCGCCGTGCGCGTCATCTAAGGCGCGACTCGCCGCATCAAAAGCTTGGCACAAAGCAAATTCAGCCAAATCGGTCATGCACCCGGTGACGACTTTGAGCTCCAGCGCCACTTCACAGTCGAGGCAAAGCAGTCGCTCAAGCACCAGCTGGCGGGTCATGCGCAATGCGCTGCCTGCATCCGCGCCCTGGGCGCGCAAGGCCAAAAAGAGCGGCTCTAAAAGTTCTTTGTTCGGAGCGCCCACAGGCAGCAGCGCCAGCTCAGCGGCGTAGCGTCTGCGAATACGTTGCGCAAATCGTGATCGATCGGACCAAGAAACGGGGCTGTTGCGGGTCATAATTCTTGTTGTTGTATCAAATGAAACCGATGACTGAATCCTCTGCCTTATTTAGCCGCACATTTTTAGTGGCAAGCGCTTGTGTCAAGTGGGCTTTGCGGCTATTGGCTTTGGGGTGGTTGGTAATGGGTCTCGTGTGGTGCATTTTGCATTTTGTGATTGTGCCGCGTATTGACGACTTGCGCCCGTGGCTCGAACAGCAGGCCTCGCAAGTGATGGGCGTTGGCGTGCGCATTGGCAGCATGCAAGCCACCTCCAACGGTTTGATTCCCTCTTTAGAGTTCAAAGCGGTTCGGCTCTTAGATGCGCAAAACAAGACGCTCGTGGTATTGCCTTTGTTGGTAACGGCGGTGTCGCCGCGCTCCTTGCTCGCTGGGGGCTTTGAACAAATTTATATTGACAGCCCCGAGCTTGATGTTCGCCGAGCCTTGGACGGGCAACTGTGGGTTGCAGGGTTTCCCTTGCCCCAAACCCCCAACCAAGACAGTCCCGCCGCTGATTGGCTTCTAAGCCAAACCGAAATCGTGGTGCGCCATGGCACCTTGCGCTGGCGCGATGAAATGCGCAACGCGCCTTTGTTAACGCTGGCCGACGTGGATATGGTGGTGCGCCAGCGCCACCGCACCCATTCTTTGCGATTGGATGTCAGTCCGCCAGCCGAGTGGGGCGGGCGTTTGAGTGTCCAAGGGGAGTTTAAGCAGCCCTTGCTGTCCACCCACGCAGGGCGTTGGCAAGAGTGGCAAGGCCAGTGGTTCAGCACAGTGGCGAAGTTGGACTTGGCACAACTGCAGCCTTATGCCGATCTCGGTTTGGGCGTTCAAGCGGGCCAAGGCAGTCTGCGGGCATGGATCGGCATTTCTCGCGGCGTACTCACCGATGCAACCTTGGACGTGGCGCTGGCCGATGTGAAGTTAGCCGCAACGGCCGCGCTTCCTGCCGTGACGTTGAATAAAGCATCAGGCCGCGTGGCGCTCAAGACTTTAGACGGCGGACGCCAATATGCCACGCAAGGTTTGCAATTGGATACCTCTGATGGCATCCATTGGCCCGGCGGCAATGTGCAGGTCTCGCTGTGGGATGCCCAAGGCCAAGAAGGAATCGGCCTTACGGTGAAACCGGCGCGAGGGGAAGTGGCTGCCGACCGATTGGATTTAGCAGCATTGCGCCAGTTGGTTCAACGCCTGCCGTTAGACGATTCCGTTCGCCGCTCGCTGACTGCCTTAGCGCCTGTGGGTGTCGTACAAACGCTATCCGCATCGTGGACCGGTGATTTGAATGCGCCTAAGACTTACGTAGCCAAAGGCGCGGTAAAACAGTTGGGCGTGTCCTTTGACACGGACTTGGGAACTCCGGGGATACGCGGACTAAGCGTGGAGTTTGACGTTTCAGAAGCCGGCGGCAAAGCCAGTGTGGCGATCCAAGACGGCGCGATTCATCAACCGGGTTTATTGGTCGACTCAGACATCGCGGTCCAGCAGCTCACCGCCGATGTGCAGTGGATACAAGCCATGGCGCCCAACGCGAGCTTCTCCCCCGTGTTGCTCAGTGCCTCGGCCTCGAACCTTCGTTTTGCCAATGCAGACATTCAAGGCGAAGCACAATTCACTTGGAGCCGGTCCGCGCCACCAGCGCAAAGTTCGCTGCTCTCTAAGCTTGGCGTTGGCAAAGGGAAATCACTGGCAACGCCGCCCCGCAGCGCGGAGCTGGGTCTTGGCGTGTTGGACTTACAAGGTACTTTAAGCCGCGTTGATATTGCCAAGGTGTACCGCTACATGCCGATGCTCATGGAAAAAGAGGTGCGTGATTATTTGCGCGAATCGCTTTTGTCGGGGCTGGCCAGTGGGGTGAAGTTCAAGGTCAAAGGTGAATTACAAAACTTTCCATTCGAGCAGGCTAAACAAGGCGAATTCAAAGTGTCTGCCGATATTAGCAACGCTAGCTACGCCTATGTGCCCCCCAGCCAGATCGCTAAAGGAAGCTTGCCTTGGCCGGTACTGACGCAGCTCCAAGGCGAGTTTGTGATGGATCACTCGACCTTGTCGCTCAAAGGGGTCAAAGCCTTGTGGGGAACCAAGCCCAACCTTCCCATCACGCGCGGCGATGCGGTGATTGCCAATTTGTACCATGCCTCAACCGTGTCAGTGAAAGTTCAAGGGCGTGGGCCGTTGAATGACGCGCTGGCTGTCATCAACACCTCCGCAGTGGGCGACATCACCGGCCACGCTTTCAACCGAACGCTGGCAACGGGGGCGGCCGATTACAAAGTGAAACTCGATTTTCCATTGGCAGACACCAACCGCATCAAGCTCAGCGGGGACATCAATTTGCAAGGTAACGAAGTGCAAGTTTTCGCAGGAACACCGCGTTTAAGTCGCCTCAAGGGTACCTTGGGATTTACTGAGAGCGGGTTTACCGCAACCGGCATAACGGGCCGTGCGCTAGGCGGAGATGTGCGGCTCGACGGCAGCCTCACGGGGCTGGGGGTGGCGATCAATTCGGGTCCAAATAAATCTTCTGGCGTATTGCGCATTCAGGGCATGGCCACGGCCGAGGGCTTGCGACAAGCCAATGAATTGGGCTGGGTTGCCGGGGTTGCCAAATACGCCCAAGGCAGCACACCCTACCAAGCCACGGTCAGCGTACGCGGCGGTGCGCCAGAGCTCTTGGTGACTAGCAACCTCACTGGCCTGGCTTCGCGGTTGCCTGAGCCTTTAACCAAGACCTCAGAACAGACCTTACCCTTGCGTTTGGAACTCTTGCCCGTACGCGCGGGTGGGGTCCTTGTTAAAGGGCAAGACCAGCTACGCGTAGATTTAGGTCGGTGGGTGAGCTTGAACTATGTGCGTGATGTCAGCTCGGAAACCTCGCGCGTGTTGCGTGGAACGATTGCTGTCGGTATGGCTGCGGGAGAGTCTTTGGCCATGCCCGCACAAGGCGTGACCGCCAACATCACCACGGACGCCTTAGATGTGGATGCATGGGCTGCGGTTTTGGCAGACAGCCAAGGGGCCGAGCGTTCCGCTATCAAGGCCTTGGATATGGCGCAAAGTTATTTGCCCAACAACTTGGCTTTCAAGGCCCGTGAGCTGGAGTGGGATGGTCGAAAACTACGGCGGGTGGTTTTAGGCGGTACGCGCGCGGGCGCGCTTTGGCGCGGAAACGTAGAGTCCGCCGAGTTCAGTGGTTATGTGGAATACCGCCAAGCGCGAGCCCCAGGGGAGCCTTCGACCGACAACGCCGGTCGGCTGTTTGCGCGTTTATCGCGCCTGGCCATTGGCAGCGGCGACGCACAAGAAGTTGAGAACCTCCTCAATGAACAGCCGGCGAGTATTCCTGCCTTGGATATCGTTGTGGACGACTTCGAGTTGCAAGGGAAAAAGTTGGGGCGCTTGGAAGTGGAAGCCATTAACCAGATGGCGGCTTCTCAGCGCGAGTGGCGTTTAAAGCGGTTTGTCTTGAGCGCGCCTGATTCAGTGTTTAACGCCACCGGCAGTTGGAGTTTGCTAACGCCGACAACAGGGACGCCTAAACTCGGTAGCGTGAAAGACCGCAGGCGCACTACCTTGAATTTCAAGTTGGATATTTCTGATGCGGGCGATGCCTTGGGTCGCTTTGGCATGAAAGAGGTGGTGCGCAAGGGTCGCGGGAAAATTGAAGGCCAAGTCGGCTGGCAAGGCTCGCCCTTGTCGCTGGACTACCCCAGCATGGGCGGCAGTTTTCATGTGAATGTTGAAAACGGGCAATTCCTCAAAGCCGATCCCGGTATCGCCAAACTCTTGGGTGTATTGAGTTTGCAATCCCTGCCAAGGCGTTTGCTGTTGGACTTTAGAGATGTGTTTAGCGAAGGCTTTGCGTTTGACTTTTTACGTGGAGACGTCACCATCGACCAAGGCATTGCCCGCACCAATAACTTGCAAATGAAGGGCGTCAACGCTGCGGTGTTGATGGAAGGAAGTTCTGACATTGCCAAAGAAACACAAAGCCTTAAAGTGGTGGTTATTCCTGAACTCAATGCGGGCAGCGCGTCCTTGATTGCGTCAGCCATCAACCCGGTTGTGGGCTTATCCACCTTCTTTGCCCAGTGGCTTTTGAACAAGCCTTTGATTGAAGCGGGAACCCAAGAGATGTTTGTAGATGGTACGTGGCTTGAGCCCCGCGTCACCAAAGTCGAGCGCAGTACCAAAACCACCAAGCCCACCACAACAGTGCCTGCCCCACCCGCAAAAACAGGAAATAAATAGGAATCAAGCCCATGAAAGTAGCTGCCTTGCAAATGGTTTCCACCGATGCGTTAGCTGAGAACTTGGAGCAAGCATCCCTGCTGCTTTCGCAAGCAGCAGCGCAAGGCGCAGAGTTGGCTGTTTTGCCGGAGTACTTTTGCTTGATTGGCCACCATGACAGCGACAAACTGGCGATCCAAGAGACGTTTGGAGTGGGCCCCATCCAAACGTTTCTCGCCGAGCAAGCCCGTACTTTGAATTTGTGGATCGTAGCCGGCACCCTTCCTTTGAGCGTAGACCCCTCGGGACCCACCGATCGGGTGTTTAACAGTAGCCTGGTGTTCAATCCGCAAGGGCAGTGCGTAGCACGCTACGACAAAATCCACCTTTTCCGTTTTGACAACGGCGTTGAGGCGTATGACGAATCGCGCGTTTTATCGGCAGGAACGTTGCCAACGCAGTTTGCATTGCCCGCGCGAGATGGCCATGTGTGGCAAATTGGATTAAGTGTCTGTTACGACTTGCGTTTTGCGGAGTTGTACCGCGCTTACGCAGCCAATGGGGTCGATCTGATGTTAGTTCCCAGCGCCTTTACTTTTACCACAGGTCAGGCCCACTGGGAAATTTTGCTGCGGGCCCGGGCGATTGAAAACTTAAGTTTTGTCGCTGCCGCTGCGCAAGGCGGAACCCATCCGAGTGGCCGCAAAACCTGGGGCCAATCGCTATTGATTGATCCGTGGGGCCACATCTTGGCCGAGCAGGCGCAAGGGGCAGGCGTCGCTATTGCAGATTTAGACCCGGCACAGTTAGCCAAACGCCGCAGCCAGTTACCCGCGTTGCAACACCGTTTACTGTGATTTTTTTTCAGGACGTTTTTTCGCCATCTTCTGCTTTGGGCGGCGGGGCTATTTCGCCATTTTTTCGGCCCGAAAACATCGTCCACCAAATGATGCCGATAAAAATCAATCCAGCGCCCAGGGCTTCGAGAAGTAACAAGGTCATGGCGCAGGTCTTTCGTTGGGCTGTGTTGGCTTTGATTGTAGGAATACTGGCGGCGTGCGGCAGTGCGCCGCGCTATACCCCCACCAAACCGATACCCAATAAACCACAAGAGGCTCAGTCACAACCGGCGGCAGGCGATGTCGTGACCAATACCCGCAGCCGGTGGGTGCGCACCGATTGGTCGGAACTGCCGGGCTTTAATGAAGACGCACTGGCGCAAGCGTGGAACGCGTGGATTAAAAGTTGCGAGCGCCCTGTGAGCTTGCCTGCGGCTTTATTAGCCTTGTGTCCGGAGGTGCGGGCTTTGAGTATTGGTTCGCCAGAAGATCAGCGGGCTTGGTTGCAGCAACGGCTCACGCCTTACCGGGTCGAGTCTTTGCAAGGCGACGCGCGTGGTTTGCTGACGGGCTATTTTGAACCGGTGATGGATGTCAGCCGAACCCAAAGTCCGATGTTTCCTTTTCCTCTTTACCAAGTGCCCGCCACCCTATCCCAGCGCACTCCGTGGTTTAGTCGACAAGAAATCGACACGCTAGCGCAAGCCCAAGCGCAATTGCAAGACCGCGTTCTCGCCTACGCCTCTGACCCGATTGATGTACTGATTTTGCAAATCCAAGGCTCTGGCCGCATTCGGGTGATCGAGGCCGATGGCAGCACCCGGACGTCGCGCCTGGCCTACGCCGCAACCAACGAGCAGCCGTATAAAAGCGTGGGTAGGTGGTTGCTTGACCAAGGCTTGGTGAAAGACGCCTCGTGGCCAGGTATCAAAGCCTGGCTGGCGCAAAATCCACAGCGCTTGCAAGAGTTGTTGTGGGTTAATCCTCGCGTGGTTTTTTTCAAAGAAGAAACGTTAACTGACTTGGATATGGGCTTTGGTCCCAAAGGCGCGCAAGGGGTTGCTCTTACGCCCGGGCGGTCCATTGCGATAGACCCACTCGTCATGCCTTACGGAACGCCAGTTTGGCTGGCCTCGCGCGGCCCCCAAGTGAACTTGCAAAAACTAGTGATCGCGCAAGACACTGGCAGCGCCATCGTTGGTGCAGTGCGGGCTGATTACTTTGTTGGTGGGGGTATTCAATCGGGCGAATTAGCGGGGCGCTTGAAACAGCCTTTGCAAATGTGGGTGCTGTGGCCCAAGTAAGTGGCACCCTCTTGAGGAGTTGATTACACTGGTGGTTCTCGCATGCGCCCTACCCGGGCGACCATGCAATGAACGTTGCCCACAAGGCGGCTACCCAAAACCAGGAGACTTCTGACCATGAACGCCCCGATTCACCCTGCGCAACTGCATGCTGCGCCCGATGCCGTCAGCCTTGACGACAAATACACCCAACTTTCAGGGACTGCGTTCATGAGCGGCGTTCACGCGCTGGTTCGCCTGCCCATGCTGCAGCGTCTGCGCGACCAAGCCGTCGGGAAAAATACTGCAGGTTTTATTAGCGGTTACCGTGGCTCGCCTTTGGGCGGATACGACCAAGCGCTGGCGAAAGCGCAAGCCCATTTAAAAGCCCACCATGTGGTGTTCCAACCCGGCGTCAATGAAGAGTTGGCAGCCACTGCGCTGTGGGGAACGCAGCAACTCGGGTTTGCGCCGCCGGGATCGAATAAGTACGACGGCGTGTTTGGAATTTGGTATGGCAAAGGCCCGGGTGTGGACCGTTGTTCAGATGTGTTTAAACACGCCAATATGGCAGGAACCACGCCGTGGGGCGGTGTGATCGCGGTAGCAGGCGACGACCATATTTCAAAAAGTTCCACTGCTGCGCATCAAAGCGACCATATCTTCAAAGCCTGCGGCACCCCTGTATTTTTTCCTTCTAACGTTCAAGAAATTTTAGATTTGGGCGTACACGCGTTTGCGATGAGCCGCTTTTCTGGCGTGTGGGCCGGCATGAAAACGATTCAAGAAATTGTCGAATCCAGCGCAGCCGTGCAAGTGGACTTTGATCGGGTTCAGATTGCTTTGCCGACCGACTTCCCCATGCCTGCAGGCGGCGTGCATATCCGCTGGCCCGATGCAGCGTTAGAACAAGAGGCGCGTTTGTTTGACACCAAGTGGTATGCGGCACTCGCCTACATTCGCGCCAATCGCCTCAACTACAACGTGATTGAAGGCCCCAACGACCGCTTTGGCTTGATGGCCAGCGGCAAAGCTTTTAACGACACCCGCCAAGCCTTGTTGGACTTGGGGTTAGATGACACGACCTGCCAACGCATTGGCGTGCGGCTGCACAAAGTCGGCGTAGTCTGGCCTTTGGAAGCCCAACTCACGCGCCAATTCGCCACGGGATTGCAAGAAATTTTGGTGGTTGAAGAAAAACGCCAAGTGATCGAATACCAGCTGAAAGAAGAGTTGTACAACTGGCGCTCTGATGTTCGGCCACACGTATTGGGCAAGTTCAACGAAGTCGAAGACGCAACTGACAACACCTACGGCAGCGGCGGTGAGTGGTCCATGCCCAATCCCAGCGCCAACACTTTGTTGCGTGCAAACGCCGATTTATCCCCCGCACTGATTGCACGGGCGCTTGCGCAGCGGTTGAAAAAGATGGGAGTCGACAGCGACACCCAATCACGAATGGATGCGCAACTCGCCATTTTGGATGCCAAAGAACGCTCCATGCAGGTGTTGCAATTAAGCAGCCCCCAAGGCGACCGCCAACCGTGGTTTTGTTCGGGTTGCCCGCACAACACATCTACCAAAGTGCCGGAGGGTTCGCGGGCCATGGCAGGTATCGGTTGCCACTTTATGACGATATGGATGGACCGATCGACCACGGGCTTTACCCAAATGGGGGGCGAAGGCGTGCCGTGGGTGGGGCAGCAACCCTTCTCCAATGACAGCCATATGTTTGC
>SXSX01000150.1 GCA_005793295.1 Burkholderiales bacterium
CAAAACGCAGCCATGGTCGAAGAGGCGGCCGCTGCCGCCAATGCGCTGCGCGACCAGGCAAGCAGCCTGGAGCACGTGGTGAGCACGTTCAAAGTCAAAATTTCGGGTTGAACTGCGTGCCGCAAGCCTGGCCGTGCAGGCGGTTGGCCGGTTCAGACAGACACAAAAAAGCCCGCGTGAAGCGGGCCCTTCGAAATGAGAGGACAGACCTGAAGGTCTGTCCCCTGGCTCTAGCATGAGAGGACAGAGCTAAAGATCTGTCCCCTTGTCATTACTTCAGCTTCATTTCCTTGTAGTCCACATGCTTGCGAGCTTTGGGATCAAATTTCTTGATCAACATTTTCTCGGGCATGGTTTTCTTGTTTTTGCTGGTCGTATAAAAATGACCAGTGCCTGCTGTAGATTCCAGCTTGATTTTTTCGCGTCCGCCTTTGGTTGCCATGGTCTTGCTCCTTATGCCTGGCCACGTGCGCGCAGGTCTGCGAGCACTGAATCGATACCGTTTTTGTCGATCAAACGCAGACCTGCGTTTGAGATTCGCAAACGGATCCAGCGATTTTCTGTTTCAACCCAGAAACGGCGGTATTGCAGGTTTGGTAGAAACCGGCGCTTGGTTTTGTTGTTGGCGTGGGAAACATTGTTCCCTACCATCGGGCCTTTACCCGTGACTTGACATACGCGTGCCATAAGGACACTCCGATACTTTTAAACGGCAATTGCATAAAGCAAATGCCTCACCTCGCCAAAATGTGGGTGGCGGTAACCCATTGACTCGTCGCAGACCCTCACGAGCTAACGACAGCAAAGCGATCGATTATATCCAAAAGCGAGCAGCCTATTCCTGCTCTAGAAACCTTTGCGCGTCTAATGCGGCCATGCAACCTGTCCCGGCACTGGTAATGGCTTGGCGGTAGACATGGTCTTGAACATCCCCAGCGGCAAAAACCCCTGGCACGCTCGTCATCGTGGCAAAGCCTTTGAGTCCGCTTTGGGTGACGATATAGCCATTTTCTAGGGTGAGTTGACCTTGAAAAATATCAGTGTTGGGCGCGTGTCCGATGGCAATAAAACAACCTTGAAGCGCGATATCTTCGGTCTCCCCGCTTTTCGTACTTTTAAGCCGAACGCCAGTGACGCCAGACGTATCGCCAAGAACCTCATCCAGTGTTTGAAAGGTTTTAAGTACGATTTTTCCGGCGGCTACTTTTTCCATCAGCTTGTCAACCAAAATTGGTTCCGCCTTAAATTTATCTCGGCGGTGAATCAGGTAGACCTTGCTGGCAATATTGGATAAGTAGAGTGCTTCTTCAACGGCGGTGTTGCCTCCGCCGATAACGCAGCACTCTTGGTCTCGGTAAAAGAACCCATCGCAGGTTGCGCAGCCAGAAACTCCACGTCCCATAAATGCGGCCTCAGAGGGCAGTCCAATGTATTTTGCAGAGGCGCCGGTCGCAATAATGAGCGAGTCGCAGGTGTAAGTTGTTTCGTCTCCCGTGAGGGTGAATGGCCGTTTGCTGAAGTCAACTTTATTAATGTGGTCAAACAAAACGGAGGTTTTAAAGCGTTCCGCATGTTCCAAAAACCGCTGCATGAGTTCCGGGCCTTGAACACCATGGACATCAGAGGGCCAGTTGTCGACATCGGTTGTTGTCATGAGTTGCCCACCTTGCGCCATACCGGTGACGAGAACCGGGTTCAGGTTGGCTCGGGCGGCGTAAACCGCGGCGGTATAGCCGGCAGGGCCAGAGCCCAAAATTAGGACTTTGGCGTGTAGGGACTTGGACATGAAATGAGCCTTATTTTTGAAAGAACCGACGTAAAAGAGGGGAGTGAATTAGGGGGCGTTACCCGCTAGACTCTCATAGCAAAAGCTTATTGTAAGAAATCGACCTTGCCCATATCCTTTGGTGGTCGGTTGTTGACCTTGGGGTAAGCTCTCCTACTGTTGTTTTTGCCCTTGATGGGCCCTGAATTTCGACGCCAATGACCTATTTGATCCATACGCTGCATACCAATCGTTCAGAGCCTGCGCTACCCCCGAGCAGTTGGGAGCGTATTGCCAATGAGGGCGTTTTGGTCGTGGGCTTGGTTTTTTTGCTGTTTTGGGTGGTTGCACTCATCAGTTACACCCCCCAAGACACGGCTTGGACAACCTCAGGAACCGGTGCTGCTTTAGTGAACCGGGGTGGACGCCTGGGGGCTTGGATTGCCGATGTGAGTTATTTCTTGCTTGGGTATTCGGTCTGGTTGTGCGTCATTGTTGCGGCGCGTGCTTGGTTGTCGCTTCTCGCAAAAAGACTGCGGGCCAATACCGGACTTGAAGACGCTTATGGCCAAGATCCCGCAACTCGGACGTGGTGGCAAAGCCCCAATCTTATTTTTTGGTTTGGTTTACTGTTGATGATCGATGCCAGCGCCGCCTTGGAGTGGACGCGGATGTATAGATTGGAAGGCCAGTTGCCCGGCCACAGTGGTGGAGTTTTGGGATATGTCTTGGGCCTTCAGTCGATGCAAAGTTTGGGCTTTGCGGGCTCGGGCTTGGTGTGTATTGGCTTGGCACTGCTGGGCATGTCTTGGACATTTAACTTTTCATGGGTTCGACTGGCTGAGCAAATCGGTGCCTGGTTGGATGCGCGTTGGGAGTCACTGCGCGAACGGCGTGAGTTGGCGCAAGACATAGAGCTGGGCCAACAAGCAGTTCGGGAACGCGAAGAGGTGTTAGCTGAAAGTCGGGATGAGGTGGAAGTGCACATCCACGTTCCGCCCGTACTGGTTGAACCTGTATTGATGGATTTGCCACCGAGTGCACGGGTCGCCAAAGAACGACAAAAGCCGTTGTTTTCTGAAATGCCTGACAGCAAACTGCCGCAAGTGGCCTTGTTAGACGGAGCCATCTTGCGTCAAGAGACCGTATCTGCCCAAACGCTGGAAATGACCAGCCGTATGATTGAGAAAAAACTCAAAGATTTTGGTGTTGAAGTGCGCGTGGTTCTCGCGCAACCCGGGCCGGTCATTACGCGGTATGAAATTGAACCGGCCATCGGCGTCAAAGGTTCGCAAATTGTTGGTTTGGCTAAAGACTTGGCGCGCAGTTTGAGTTTGGTTTCTATTCGCGTGGTTGAGACCATCCCTGGCAAAAACTACATGGCCCTAGAGCTGCCAAACGCTAAACGCCAGTCTATTCGTTTGTCTGAAATTTTGGGGTCTCAGATCTACAACGAAGCCAAATCGATGCTCACGATGGGATTAGGTAAAGACATTATTGGAAATCCTGTGGTCGCCGATTTGGCCAAGATGCCACACGTTTTGGTTGCTGGAACCACGGGTTCTGGAAAATCGGTGGGTATCAATGCCATGATTTTAAGTTTGCTCTACAAAGCAGAAGCCCGCGACGTTCGACTTTTAATGATTGACCCCAAGATGCTGGAGATGTCGGTGTACGAAGGTATTCCGCATCTACTCGCTCCGGTGGTAACCGATATGCGCCAAGCCGCCCACGGTTTGAACTGGTGCGTGGCTGAAATGGATAAGCGTTACAAACTCATGAGCAAAATGGGTGTGCGTAATTTGGCTGGATTCAATGCCAAATTAGACGAGGCGACTGCATCAGGGGAGTTTATTTACAACCCGTTTAGTTTGACGCCGGAAGCGCCTGAGCCCCTGCAAAGACTACCTCATATCGTAGTGGTGATTGACGAGTTAGCTGATCTAATGATGGTGGTCGGTAAAAAAATCGAGGAACTGATTGCCCGTTTGGCACAAAAGGCCCGCGCCGCCGGCATCCATTTGATTTTGGCAACGCAGCGCCCCAGTGTCGACGTCATCACCGGTTTAATCAAAGCCAATATTCCTACTCGCATTGCATTTCAAGTGAGTAGCAAAATTGACAGCCGAACCATCCTAGATCAAATGGGGGCCGAAGCGCTCTTAGGTATGGGCGATATGTTGTACATGCCCAGTGGAACCGGTTTACCCATTCGAGTGCACGGCGCGTTTGTGAGCGACGAAGAGGTACACCGCGTTGTGAAATACCTGAAAGAGCAGGGCGGTGAGCCCAACTATGTGGAAGGTTTGCTTGAGGGTGGAACCGTCGAAGGCGACGAGTTTGACGCTGATGGCGGTAGCACAAGTGAAAAAGATGTCCTGTATGACCAGGCCGTTGAAATTGTTTTGAAGAATCGCAAAGCCAGTATTTCGCTGGTCCAGCGGCATTTGAAAATTGGCTACAACCGCGCTGCTCGCTTGGTCGAGGACATGGAAAAAGCGGGCCTTGTGAGTTCGATGAGTGGTAGCGGGCAGCGTGAAATTTTGGTGCCGTCACGCGCTGAGTAGCGTAAAACGGATTCTCTGCGACCCCAATCCCAACAACCCATGCGAATCTCAATTTCTATCGCGCTGATCACAACTTGCCTGTCATTTTCTGCACAAGCCTCAGGCCTCGAAAGCCTAGAGTCTTTTATCAAAACAGTGAAGTCAGGTCGAGCCAGCTTTGTCCAAACGGCGACATCACCTGCCAAGGCCGGTCAGGTAGCGCAGGTTAAAACTTCAAGCGGGACGTTTGAGTTTATTCGCCCCAACCGGTTTCGGTTTTTGTACCAAAAACCGTTTGAACAATCGATTGTTGCCGACGGCCAAACCGTGTGGCTCTTTGATGTTGACCTCAACCAAGTGACTGCCCGTAAACAAGCCCAAGTCATGGGAAGTACGCCGATTGCTTTGATCGCTTCGGCGCCAGACTTGCGTGCCTTGCAAGCAGAGTTTTTGATAGCAGAAATCTCATCGAACGACAAGAGCAGTGAAGGCTTGCAATGGGTGCTCGCCACACCACGTTCTAAAGACAACGCTCTTCGCAGTGTCCGAATTGGATTTAAGGGAAATACTTTGGCAGTGCTTGAAATGGAGGACAGTTTTGGCCAGCAGTCTGTTCTTCGTTTTTCTTCTCTTGAATTAAACGCAGGCTTAGACGCAGCTATATTTGCCTTTAAGCCCCCCGCGGGTGCTGATGTGATTCGACAGTAGATAGAGGGCGCAATTCAGCGCCCTCAATTCAGTGCTCTGAGGGGTGTTTTACTTCCCAGGGAGGCGTCCAGTCCCCAGCAACACGCAGATTAATTTCTGCGTCATCCTCAAGCACTTTACACACAGTCATCTCTCCGGCGGCCTTGCCGTAACGCGCCTGTGCGAGTTCAAAACGTTGGTGAGTAGCGCGGGTGAGTTCGTTGCGTGTACCCATTTGTTGCACCAACTCATCGATGAGGCCCAAGTCTTTTAAGCACAACTCTAGGCGAAATGATGGGTCGTAGTGCCCCGCAAAAATGGATGGTACGTCATGCTGCATGACAAAGCTTTCAGCGGCGCCGCCTTTCATGGCGCTCCACCAGACTGCAGGCTCTATGCCTGCGAGTTTGGCTGTCACCATGGCCTCTCCGATTGCGGCTGCATGGATAAGCCAAAGCTGGTTGTTTACCAGTTTGGCAACATAGCCATTTCCATAAGCACCTACCCTGCGGATTTCCCCGACTAATTTCAAAACGGGCTCCACGAAATGGATTGCAGCGTCAGTTCCGCCTACGAAGAGGATCATGTCCCCGCGGATAGCGGAGTCAATCGATCCTGTGACAGGGGAGTCTACAGGCATGCCACCTGTAGCTTCAAATTCTGCGCCTAATTCACGCATCAGCTTTGGGCTGCTGGTGGTCATGTCAATCCAAGCTTTGCCCCTACATTGCGTACTCAAAAAGCCGTGTGGTCCACGAACCACTTGTTCAATTTCTTTGGGCCCGAAAACCATCGTAAATACAATATCAACCGCATCTAAAACGGCTGCGGGTGTTGCCGCCCATTGCGCACCCTCATCCATAAATTTTTTTGCTGCATCTGGGTTAATATCAAAAACAACGAGGCTGTGGCCTGCACGTTGTACGTTTCGCGCTGCTGCGGAACCCATATTTCCGAGGCCAATAAATCCAATTTTCAAAATAGTTTCTCCACTGGGCATGTGTGTATGCTCAAAAGTTCCGGTGATTCATTCTTGGCGCCCCAATCTGCGGGGCGCCAAGGTCAGTGACGACGGTAGAGGCTTAGGCGAACCAGCCCTTTTCAGCCAAACGGTTATCGTTCATGTCATAACGCGCATGCGATTCCAAGCCGCGCAATTTGGTGCTGCTGCCATCCATTTGGTCACCCACCGCAAAGCACACCATTCCGGCGTCCTCTGAAATGATGCGTTGGCTCTCGGCATACATTTCTTTGCGCTTTTTCTCGTTGAGTTCAACGCGTGCGGAGATCACTAATTTGTCAAGTGCTGGACTTTTGAAGTGGGTGTCGTTCCAAGCGCCACCTGACAAAAACTGGGTGGAAATTTGCAAATCTGCCGTAGGCCGGTTGCCCCAAAAGACAGAGCAAAACGGAACCTTCATCCAAACGTTGTCCCAATACCCGTCCCCCGAAACCCGCTTGACTTCCATTGAAATTCCTGCTTTCTTGAGAGATTCTTGGAACATCACGCCAGAATCCGTTGAGCCTGAATAGCAGCCCTCCGACACCTGTACTTCAAGGGAGGCGGACGTACCCGCCTTTTTAAAGTGAAATGCGGCACGATCAGGATCGTACGACTTGGCTTTCAATGCTGCGTTGTAAAAACGGTCTGCTGGCCCCACTGTTTGGTCATTACCCATCGAAGCGTAACCAGAAAACACGTTGTCGATAATTTTTTGGCGATCAATTCCGTACTTCAGACCGAGCATCAGATCGTGATTTTTATAGGGTTCAACGTCGACCAATGCGACGAATCCGAAACGGTTACCCGTGCCTTTGGTTCGAGTGATATTGATATTTTTATTTTTAGAAAGCAAGGCGACCGTTTTGGGATTTAACCGGTTAACCGCATCGACTTGGCCCGTAACCAAGGCCTGGGTTCGAGCTGCCGCATCTCCGATGTAGCGAAGCTCAACGCTGTCAAAGTTACCCCTTCCGGCCTTCCAGTAATTGCCAGCCTTGCGCTTGGCCACGATACGCACCCCAGGTTGCCATTCAACCAAGGTGTAAGCTCCAGTTCCATCGGGCTTAGAGAAATCAGTGGTTCCATTTGGAACAATCAGTAGGTGGTAATCGGACAATACAAACGGCAAGTCCGCATTGCCAGTTTTCATCGTGATTTGAACTTGGTGCGAAGAGAGTTTTTTGATCTCTGTGATGGGTTCCAAGATGCCTTTGGCTGGCGATTTTGTTTCTCCGCGGTGCAAGTTAATCGAATAAATCACGTCATCGGCATCTAGCGTTTTACCGGACGTAAAAGTGATTCCCTTACGGATATTGAAAATCCATTCAGCGGCACCGGCCTTGGACTCCCAACTTTCTGCCAATTCAGGGGTGGCATTGCCTTTGGAATCAATCTCGACCAATTGATTCCAAAACATCAAGCTGTAGGAAATGGGGATCGAGTCTGCGTAGGTTCTTGGATCGAGGCTGTCAGATGCGGAGCCGCCTTCCATGCCAAGCCGTAAAACACCGCCTTTTTTAGGCTTGTCTTGTGCCTGAACAGGCAAGGCTGAAAAGGCAGTCGCAAGTCCAACAGCCGCAGATCCTGCAAGCAGTTGCCTGCGGTCTAGACCCAATGAAGTTACCTCAGGGGTGATTTGATTTGTCATTTTTCGTTGTCTCCTCGTAATGATGTGTTAAGTTTTCATCGCAAAAATTCGCCCCAAAGTGGGAGCGCAGCTTCAATGTAGGAGCCTCAGAAGATGAATGCAAACGAATAATTGTTATGCTCTGTATCAGATATTCTGATAAAAGGGGCGTCCGACAATGTTGAAGTACCTTGATCTTGCGTTGCTGCAGGCATTTGCTGCCGTGGTTGACAGTGGCAGCTTCACCCGAGCCGCTCAGTACCTATGCCGAACCCAGTCGGCCGTCAGTATGCAGTTGCGAAAGCTGGAAGACCTAGCTGGTCATGCACTGCTTTTGCGTGACAGCCGGAAGATCGTTCTCACTGAAGAGGGGGACATTCTTTTGGGTTATGCCCGCCGCATGATTCGCCTCAATGAGGAAGCTTTGGTGGCACTGAACCAACCCCACGCCCAGGGCCATGTCCGCTTGGGTATGCCCGATGATTACGCGCACCAATTTTTGCCCGGCGTATTAACCCATTTTGCGCATGCCTACCCCCGGGTGCAACTGGAGGTGATTGGCGCTTTGAGTGGTGAACTATTGGATCGGGTCGAAGCGGGAAACTTGGATGTCGCTTTAATAACCCGCCAGCCTAACCGCCGACGTGGCAAGGTGCTGCGAACCGAACACTTGGTTTGGGCGGGTTCTCGCCAACACCGCGCCTTCGAATCAACACCTTTGCCCTTGGCTTTATTTCCTGATGGTTGTGTCTTTCGTGCTCACGCTCTTGCTGCTTTAGATGCCGATAGCATTCCTTGGAGGATTGCTTATACAAGCCAAAGTTTTGCGGGAGGGAAAATCGCAGTTTCCAGTGGGTTGGCACTGACGGTTGTAGCGCAAAGCATGGTCCCGCCTGAATGGCGTGTATTTGGTGCTGAATATCAACTGCCTCGCTTGCCGGAAATTGAAATCGCTTTGCACCGTGCACCTGGAACGCTAGCACCAGCGGTTGCTTTGCTTGAAACGCAATTGGTTGAGGCGGTTCAAATGGATCAAGCCGCTTATTCGGCCGATGAGTCATGTTAAAAAATTCGCAAGCCGTTGTTGAAAAGGCTTCGCCTACACTTTACTTTTTTAATCGAGATTAGCGCGTGGCGACTCCTTCCACCCCCAGTAAGCACCAGCCCTTGGCTGAAAGCTTGCGCCCCAAGACTTTGGGCGAAGTCATTGGTCAACAGCATTTGTTAGGCCAAGGTATGGCTTTGCGCTTGGCCTTTGAATCTGGTCAACCGCATAGTTGTATTTTGTGGGGCCCGCCAGGGGTAGGGAAAACAACAATTGCACGACTGATGGCAGATGCGTTCGATGCGCAGTTCATCACGATCAGTGCAGTTTTGGGAGGGATCAAAGAAATCCGAGAGGCTGTTGAACAGGCCCAAACGGCCCGTGGAGGTCTCGAACAGCGCGGAACGATTGTTTTTGTAGACGAGGTTCACCGCTTTAACAAGAGTCAGCAAGATGCATTTTTGCCCCATGTGGAGAGTGGCTTGTTTACCTTTATTGGTGCCACCACAGAAAATCCCTCTTTTGAGGTGAATTCAGCTTTGTTGTCTCGGGCCGCAGTTTATGTATTGCAGCCTTTGGCTGCAGAGGACTTAAAACGGATTGTGACCACCGCCCAAGCACACTCGGCGTTGCCTGAGATAGAAGCCCAAGCGGTTGACCGTTTGATTGGCTATGCCGATGGCGATGCAAGGCGGCTACTTAACACGGTTGAAACTTTGTCGGTTGCAGCCAAGCAAGATCGAATCGAGGCCATAAGCGATGAGTGGTTGCTCAAAGTCTTGGGTGAGCGTATGCGTCGTTACGACAAGGGCGGCGAACAGTTTTATGACTCTATCTCGGCGTTGCACAAATCCGTGCGGGGTTCAGACCCCGATGCAGCACTGTATTGGTTCGTTCGCATGCTCGATGGTGGTGCAGATCCGCGGTATTTGGCCCGACGAATGATTCGAATGGCGAGTGAAGATATTGGTTTGGCCGATCCCCGGGCTTTGAGAATGGCCTTAGATGCATCGGATGTTTACGAGCGTTTGGGTACTCCCGAAGGCGAGCTCACATTGGCCCAATGCGTGGTGTATTTGGCCGTAGCGCCCAAATCCAATGCGGTTTACAAAGCCTATAACGAGGCGAAGGCCTGGGTTAAAAAAGATGGGAGTCGGCCTGTTCCTATGCATTTGCGTAACGCACCAACGAAACTGATGAAGGATTTGGAATACGGTAAAAATTACCGTTACGCTCACGACGAAGAGGGTGGATTTGCGGCCGGGGAGCAGTATTTGCCCCAAGGTTTAGAAGATCTGCAGTTTTACCGTCCGGTTGAGCGTGGTCTGGAAATCCGTATCTCAGAAAAATTGCGTGAACTTAAAGCGCGTAACCGCAACTCTACGCCGCAGTAATAGCAGAAAAACTGATCGCGCATGAAAAGCGTAAACAGTTTTACAAATAAGCCTTTTTCAAGGGTAAACCCATACCGCAGAGAGTCGCTTTGCTCTGACGAGGTCGTTAGAATCTCGGTCTGCGACAGCCGGTAGACCCTAAACCATCGGGATGGGTCGAAATATTGCTATCAATGGCGTGACGCCACCAGTGTTCGCGGCCAAATCGGTTCAAACACAAGAACTTCGGAGTTGTTTTTTTATGGATATTTTTATACAGCAGGTCATCAACGGCCTGGTGCTGGGCAGCATGTATGCGCTTATTGCCTTGGGTTACACCATGGTTTACGGCATCATCAATTTGATTAATTTTGCTCACGGTGAGGTGATGATGGTTGGTGCGCTAACCAGTTGGAGCATCATTGGTGTGATGCAAGAGGCCATGCCTGGTACGCCTGGCCCTGTCATTCTTCTGATCGCCCTCCTTATTTCTTGCGTCGTGGCGGCAACACTGAATTTTGTGATTGAAAAAGTGGCTTATCGCCCTTTGCGCAATAGCCCGAAGTTGGCTCCTCTGATTACTGCTATCGGCATGTCCATCTTGCTGCAAACCTTAGCCATGATCATTTGGAAACCTAACTACAAGTCCTACCCCACCTTGCTTCCTACAACGCCTATCAATATCGCTGGCGCAGTGATCACGCCCACCCAGGTCATGATACTGGGCGTAACCGCAGTTTCTTTGGCACTGTTGATGTGGTTGGTGAATTACACCAAACTCGGCCGCGCAATGCGCGCAACCGCTGAGAATCCACGCGTTGCGGGCCTGATGGGTGTCAAACCCGATATGGTTATTTCAGCGACCTTTGTGATTGGTGCGGTTTTGGCCGCTATTGCCGGTGTGATGTACGCCTCTAATTACGGAACAGCGCAGCACGCAATGGGCTTCTTGCCAGGCTTAAAAGCTTTTACTGCCGCCGTGTTTGGCGGCATTGGTAACTTAGCTGGTGCGGTGGTCGGTGCTATTTTGTTGGGACTGATTGAGTCCATTGGTGCAGGGTATATCGGTGAACTCACCGGCGGAATTTTGGGAAGCCATTACTCTGATATTTTTGCGTTCATTGTGCTTATCGTCGTTCTTACTTTGCGCCCCTCAGGCTTGCTAGGTGAGCGCGTAGCAGACCGCGCTTAAGGAGGCCATCACTATGAAACAACAACAAAAATTCTTGGTCATTGTTTTGGCTGCGCTGGCATTACTGGTTTTACCGATGATCTTGCAAGGTTTCGGTAACGCATGGGTGCGTATCGCTGATATGGCGCTTCTGTATATTTTGCTTGCCGTAGGCTTGAACATTGTGGTTGGGTATGCTGGTTTGTTAGACCTAGGCTATGTCGCTTTTTTTGCGATAGGCGCTTACATGTTTGGCCTGCTGAATTCCCCGCATTTGATAGAAACCTTCCCAGCCATTGCGGCTATGTTTCCGCAAGGTTTGCATTCTCCACTTTGGGTTGTGATCCCCTTGGCTGCGGGAATTGCAGGTGCATTTGGCGTTTTGTTGGGTGCTCCCACCCTGCGTTTGCGCGGCGATTATCTTGCGATCGTTACCCTAGGTTTTGGTGAAATTATTCGTGTGTTTTTGAATAATTTGGATAACCCTGTCAACATCACCAACGGCCCTAAAGGGATTAACCAGATTGATTCACTGCACTTTTTTGGGTTCGACTTAGGAAAGAAGTTGGTGGTCGGCGGCTTTGAATTCGCGTCCGTGACGCTTTATTACTACCTGTTCCTTGCTTTGGTTTTAGTTAGCATCTTGATCTCTCACCATTTACAACTGTCCCGCGTTGGGCGGGCTTGGATGGCGATTCGAGAAGATGAAGTGGCCGCTAAAGCCATGGGCATCAATACGCGTAACTTGAAACTTGCCGCATTCGGCATGGGAGCCACCTTTGGTGGTGTTTCCGGCGCGATGTTTGCATCCTTCCAAGGCTTTATTTCACCTGAGTCTTTCAGTTTGATGGAGTCGGTGATGATTGTTGCGATGGTTGTTCTTGGCGGTGTGGGGCATTTACCGGGAGTGATTTTGGGAGCTGTACTGCTTTCTGCCTTGCCTGAGGTTCTGCGCTATGTGGCGGGACCTTTGCAATCGCTGACTGGGGGTCGTTTAGATGCTTCCATCTTGCGCCAATTGCTGATTGCCTTGGCCATGGTCAGCGTCATGCTGCTGCGTCCCCGTGGTTTATGGCCAACGCCAGAACACGGTAAATCTTTGCAACCAGCCGCCAAAGCTTGATCGGAATCACCATGACGACAACAGTAAAAAATTCGGTGAAAGATACCGTGCTCCATGTTTCAGGTGTATCCAAGCGGTTCGGAGGTTTGCAGGCCTTAAGCGACGTTGGCATCACCATTGAACGTGGCCAAGTCTACGGATTGATTGGGCCCAATGGCGCAGGAAAAACCACATTTTTCAACGTGCTGACCGGTTTGTACACGCCCGACACGGGCTCATTTAAACTGGCGGGTAAGGCTTATCAGCCTACGGCAGTGCATACCGTTGCCAAGGCGGGCATTGCGCGTACGTTTCAAAATATCCGTTTGTTCGCGGAGATGACTGCCTTGGAAAACGTGATGGTCGGACGCCACGTTCGCACCCATTCTGGGTTACTGGGCGCGATGTTTCGAACCGCCTCGTTTAAAGCTGAAGAGGCAGCCATTACGCAGCGAGCGCATGAGCTCCTAGAGTACGTTGGCATCGGTAAATTTGCCGATTACCGCGCGCGAACTCTAAGTTATGGCGATCAACGTCGCTTAGAAATAGCCAGGGCACTGGCCACCGATCCTCAGTTGATTGCATTGGACGAACCTGCAGCGGGTATGAATGCCACTGAAAAAATCATGCTGCGTGAGTTGATTGACCGTATCCGCAATGACAACCGCACTATTTTGTTGATCGAACACGATGTGAAGCTTGTCATGGGCTTGTGTGACCGTGTCACGGTGCTCGATTACGGTAAACAGATCGCTGAAGGTACTCCTGCTGACGTTCAGAAAAATGAAAAAGTCATTGAAGCCTACTTAGGCACTAGCGGACACTGACACCACATAATAAAGTGCTTTGCGTTTACGCCGAGCCTGACAAGGAAAAAATATGACTGGCAAAACATTGCTTAAGGTAACGGGACTGAAGGTGTCCTACGGTGGGATTCAAGCCGTCAAAGGCGTTGATTTTGAGGTGCATGAGGGCGAACTGGTTTCCTTGATTGGATCGAACGGTGCCGGTAAAACCACCACCATGAAGGCAATTACGGGCACCTTACCCATAGCTGCCGGTGATATTGAGTATTTGGGCCAAAGTATTCGCGGGCAAGGCCCCTGGGATTTGGTAAAGCAGGGACTGGCGATGGTTCCAGAAGGTCGCGGCGTATTCACACGGATGTCGATCATTGAGAATTTGCAAATGGGTGCGTACATCCGCGATGACAAAGAAGAAATTGAAGCCGACATTGAAAAAATGTTTGCGATTTTTCCTCGCCTCAAAGAACGCAAAGACCAACTTGCCGGAACCATGTCTGGCGGCGAGCAACAGATGCTGGCCATGGGCCGGGCTTTAATGAGCCGCCCGAAGGTCTTGTTAATGGATGAACCTTCTATGGGTTTGTCACCCATCATGGTGGATAAAATTTTTGAAGTGGTTCGTGATGTTTTCGCCCAAGGCGTCACCGTTTTACTTGTTGAGCAAAACGCGAGCCGCGCCTTATCAATCGCCAACCGTGGCTATGTGATGGAGTCGGGCATCATCACCATGACGGGAGATGCCAAGCAAATGCTCAATGACCCCAAGGTACGTGCAGCGTATTTAGGAGAATAGTTTGCGCGTTGTCGGATCGCCTGTGCGGCTCGATCGCTACGTTATTGCGCTCCTTTTTGCCACCTTGGTATGGGGTTTAACTTTTCCAGTCTTAAAGGTGGCGACTGCATCTTTGACTGGGATTGAAGTTTCCGCGCTTCGGTTTTTAATTGCGGCTGTGTGTATGACGCCATTTGCCTTGCGCGTTCCTCCCCACACTTGGCGCGCCGGTTGTGTTTTGGGTGCTTTGGTGCTCATCACTTATGTGGCCCAAGCGTTCGGTTTGGAATTTATTTCCTCTAATCGTAGTGCTTTTCTCACCAGTTTGAACGTATTGATGGTGCCGCTGCTGGGGATGGCGTTAGGCGGGCGTCCCTCGTGGTTGGTGGTGATTGCTGCGATGCTAGCGTGTGCCGGAATTGGACTGATGTCTTACGATGGGGGATCGCATTTTTTGGCAGACGTAGCCACTGTATTAGGCGCTTTAGGCTATGCCATCTACGTGATCTTGTTATCCGCTCGGGCTAAAGCCCACGTCCCTTCCCAATTGGCGACCGCACAGATGTTTTGGATGGCTTTGATGGGTTGTCTTTGGATGGTTTGGAGCAGTGGTACGGAAGGTATTAGCACACTGCCTTCCCGTGTGGACGGGGAAATTTTTGCAGGACTGCTCTACCTCGGTGTCGTGGCTTCTGCCGGCATGTTTTTTCTTCAAGCCCTCGCACAGCGCCACGTTTCAGCCGATAAGGCCGCGGTGATTTATGCCATGGAGCCTGTATTTGCCGCCTTGTTTGGGTGGCTGTGGCTATCCGAAGTATTAACGATGCGAGCTGCCTTAGGTGCGGCTATCGTTGTCTTTGCGGTTGTATTGAGTGAGCTCAAGCCTGCTTCTTATCCGCCTCCGACGTAAACGAGTCAGCAAAGAACGCATCTTCTGGGAGATGGGCTTTGTCACAAAACGTTTTCCTTGCAGAGTCCACCACAATTGGCGCGCCGCAGGCATAGACTTCGTAGGCTGATAGATCCGCAAAATCATCCAACACGGCTTGGTGAACGAAGCCGGTTCGACCCGTCCACTGGTCATCGGGAAGCGCGTCGGAAACCACAGGAATAAAGGTCAGGTTTGGCATGAGGGCCAACTGCGCGGCGATCCATTCTTGCAAATACAAATCCGAGGGCCGACGCCCGCCCCAGTACAAAGTCGTAGGGCGAATAATTCCTGTGTGTTGCATATGTTCCAACAGCGCCTTGAGCGGTGCAAAGCCAGTTCCTGAAGCTAAAAAGACCATTGGCTTGTCTGAGTCTTCGCGCAAATAGAAGGAGCCAAATGGCCCCTCCATGCGCAATATGTCTTTTTCCTTCATCGAGCCAAAAACCAGATCGGTGAAACGGCCCCCGGGCATGTGGCGAATGTGTAATTCCACACTGGGCCCATTGTTTGGGGCGTTCGCCATGGAGTAACTGCGCCGTGAGCCATCACGCAAAATAAATTCGATGTACTGGCCCGCTCGAAATGCAAAAGTGTCGTTTGCAGGAAGCTGCAAATGCATGAGTACCACATCGGGGGATTTTTTTACCAAACTACTTACGCGGGTTGGCATTTTTTTAATCGGCAGTGCGCCCAGCTGCGTGACTTGGCGGGATTCCAAAACGATATCGCTGTGGGGTTTGGCGCAGCAGGTTAGAACAAACTGATTGGCTTCTTCCTCTTCGCTTAAGGCTTTGCGTTGGAAGTTCGCGTGTGTGACCGTACCCGAAGTCATCTTGCATTTACAAGAGCCGCAAGCGCCATCTTTGCAGCCATAAGGCAGCCCGACGCCTTGTCGGATGCCCGCTGCCAAAATGGTTTCATCGGAGGTGCAAAAAAAGCCCATCTTGCTAGGTTCTATGGAGATGGAAAAAGCGGTTGCGCTGCTGGTCATTTTTTATGGGTATCCTTAGGGCCATTGTTTTTTTGCAAGCCCATATTTTGCCTTCAATCCAATCCCCCTTAGGTGTGCTGCCTTCTCGGTTTCGTAGAAGCCGAGTGCTCATTGTCGGTTGCGGCGATGTCGGTCTTCGCGTGGCGCGACTGCTTGCCCCACGGGTTCGCGTCCTGGCTTTGACGTCCAGTGCCCAACGTGTCCCGCTCTTGCGCTCAGTGGGAATCCTTGCTTTATCAGGTAACTTAGACCAGGGATCGCAATTGCGACGCATAGCGGGAATGGCCCAGCGTGTTTTGTATTTGGCTCCTCCCGATCCAGAGGGGAAGTCGGATGGCCGTTTAGTCGCCTTTACGCAGGCCACACGTTTGCGCGCACCGCCTAAGGCCTTGGTTTATGCGTCTACCAGCGGTGTTTATGGCGACTGCGAAGGGGCATGGGTTACCGAGTCAGCAGCCATCGATCCGACCACGCCCCGAGCGCACCGAAGAGCCCATGCGGAGGCAACGGCTCGTTTTTTTGGGCGATCCGCAGGCGTCAGAGCCAGTGTGCTTCGGGTGCCGGGGATTTATGCCAATGACCGGGAAGGTGGAACACCTCTGACGCGTTTGCAAAAAGGCGCACCTGTCTTGCGTAAAGATGAAGACGTTTACACCAACCATATCCATGCGGATGACTTGGCGCGAGCCTGTGTCTTGGCTTTGTGGCGCGGAAAATCCCAACGCAGCTACAACATCAATGACGACACAGATATGAAAATGGGCCAATATTTGGATGCCGCTGCAGACCTTTATGGCCTTCCGCGACCCCAACGCATGGCAAAAGAAGAACTCAAAAAGGAAGTCTCTGCAATGCAACTAAGCTTTATGAATGAGTCGCGCAGGTTGGTGAACCAAAGAATGAAAAAAGAACTCGGCCTGCGACTGCGCTTTCCAAGTGCGCTCGATGGTTTGCTTTCGTCTAAATAAATAAAGTGGGCTTGGGTTGGTAAAGTCGATTCAAAATTTTCCAAATAACCCAACTGCACATCAAGGTAATCGGCGCAGCCCACAAGACATCGCTCAACCAATGCGCCACATCCGCCATTCTTGCAAAGCCTATAAGCAGTCCCGCACTGGTTCCAATCAAAGCCCAAATGACTTGCCGGCGCCGATGCAGCAACATCAGCGAGGCAAAGAAAAAGCCGCAGGCCACATGACCGCTGACGAATGAGCAGTTTTTAGTGCATTGATCGGTCACCACTCCGGCGCGGCTAAATTTCTGGGTTCCGCCAAAATTTTCTACTTGGTATGGTCTCGCGCGCTGCCATTGGTCTTTAAACCCTGCGTTTACGAGCAAGCCAGGCCCCAAAAGGCCCGAAAGTACGATAAATGCCAGCGGCAATCGCCAACGCGACCACTGCACCTTGAAGCTTGCAACCAGCCAAAGCACCAACGCTGTAAAAACCATGATTCGAAAAGCCAGTGGCACATACCGATTGATCGTTTCAACCCACCACCAATGTTTCACTGCAATTTCGGGTACATCTCCGGTGAATAGAGCGGCTGCTTGAAGGTCTAATTCCGGCCAAAGTGTTGGAATCAGAGCGAGAAAGACAAAAAAGCCGACTAAAGCAAAAAACAATGATGGTGTTTTTCTGAGCGTCTCTCGGTGATGGGGCGAAGAGCGGTTTGACATGGGGAGATTATCCACGGATGCCGCCGCCTTTGATGGTGCGCTGGATTGTTACCATTTTGTAAAGTTCGCACCGCGTGTCAACAACAGGGAGCTTTCTTGCGTTGTTGGCGTAACTCTTTGGAAGGTTTCCTATGAAGCAATGGACTTTTGTCTTTTTAGCGGCAGCTAGCGCGACGGGTGTCGGAGCGCAGGAGCTTGGCCGAGTCATCTCTTCAACCCCAGTGGTTCAACAGATGGCGGTTCCCAGGCAAGTCTGTACAACGGAGCAAATAGGTGTTCAGCAGCCCAATAGTGGGGCAGGTGCGTTAATCGGTGCTATCGCGGGTGGCGTCCTAGGCAATGCCGCAGGCCAAGGGACAGGGCGCGGGGCTGCCACTGCGATTGGCGCCATAGGTGGGGCCGTGTTGGGGGACCGGTTGGAAGGAAACCCAGCGGTTCGCATTGAGAATGTTCAGCGCTGCGCGGTACAAAATTTTTATGAGAATAAAACAGTCGCTTTCAATGTGGTGTACGAATATGCTGGCAAGCAGTATTCCGTTCAAACGCCAAACGACCCCGGCCCCACGATTGCGCTACAAATTGCTACAGTAGGAACCGTGATCACTCCCCAGGTAACAACAGCGGTTGTCGTTCAGCCCGTACCCACTTACATCGCCGTTCCGGTGCAGCGGACGTATTACTACCAGCCTTATTACCAACCCTATCACCCGCCGGTTCGATTCCCCTTTGGCCCATCAGCCCGCTTTGGCCATGGCGGCGGACATCGCCATTGGCAATAATGATTGAGACTAAGAAATAGCGACCTCGGAGTCCACAATCGGCCCTGTGCCACTAAAGCGGTCGAGTGCCAAGTACAAAACTGGCGTGATAAAAAGCGTGATTGCCTGAGAAAAAACCAAGCCACCCACCACTGCAAGTCCCAAGGGTTGGCGCAATTCAGCACCAGCACCAATGCCTATCGCAATCGGTAATGCGCCCACCAATGCGGCAAGCGTGGTCATCATGATGGGTCGAAACCGAAGAATGCAGGCATCGCGAATCGCTTGTTCGGGCGTCATCCCGCCGTGACGCTGCGCCTCTAGTGCAAAGTCAATCATCATGATGGCATTCTTTTTCACAATACCGATCAGCAAAACAATACCAATGGTGGCGATCAAGGTCAGGTCTTGCCCAAACAGCATCAAAGTCGCCAATGCCCCGACGGCAGCCGACGGCAGTCCCGCAAGAATAGTGATGGGGTGGATGTAGCTTTCATACAAAACCCCAAGCAAAACATAAATCACGATAAGCGCAGCGATAACCAAGATCAATTGGCTACTTTGCGAGTTCTTAAACACGGCGGCATCGCCCCCGTAACTGGTGATGATGCTTGACGGCATTTGAATCGCCTCAGAGGCGGCATCGATTTTTGCGGTGGCATCGCCCAAAGCCGTCCCCGGTGCAAGATTAAAGGAGATAGTGACGGCTTGGAGTTGACCCACGTGGTTGATTGACGTTGGGCCGACGGTTCGCTCTACCGTGGTAAAGCTCGACAGGGGAACCAAGGTGCCGAAAGAGGATCGCACATAAATGCCATTTAACGCCTGCTCATCCTGTTTTGCCTCAGGTGCGACTTCCATGATGACTTGGTAGCTGTCGGTTGGTAGGTAAATCGTAGATACCTGGCGCTCACCAAAAGCGCTAAAAAGGGCAGAGCGGATGGAGTCAATCGACACTCCCAGTGTATTGGCCAGATCGCGGTCAATTTTGAGTTGCGCTTGCAGGCCGCGCAACTGTGAATCGCTGGTTACATCGCGAAATAAGGGGTCAGAACGCAGCTTTTCTTGCAACTTGGTGGCCCAGGCACTTAGTTCATCTGCCTTCACACTTTGCAAAATGTACTGGTATTGGGCCTTGCTCTGGCGCCCTCCGAGTTGCAAGTTTTGCACCGGGCGCATAAACACGTTGATACCTGCAACCCCCCGGAGTTTCTTTCGCAAAGACTCAATCACTTGTTTGATGGGGAGTCGTTCATTGTGAGGATGCAGCGTAATAAACATGCGTCCTGAATTCTGTCCGCCTACACCTCCATTGAAAGAATTCACTGCTTTGACATTGGGATCGGCACGAATAATTGCGGCTGCCCGCTCCTGAAGCTGCACCATGGCGGTGAATGAAATATCTTCGCTGGCCTCGGTAGATACCGTGATTTGACCAATGTCTTCTTCGGGGAAAAACCCTTTGGGAATCACGCTGACTAACCAAAAAGTCGCAGCAAAGGTACTTGCAGCCAAAAGCAAAATGAACTTGCGATGGTTCAGTGCCAAATCTAAAACACGTGTGTAGCCGGCCAACGTATTATCAAATGCACGCTCAAATAAACGGACCAAAGCGCCTGGTGGTTTTTTATGGGCTTCATCGCTTAAGAAGCGGCTTGCCAACATAGGGACCAAGGTGAGAGATACGAACGCGGACACCAAAATTGCTAGACCCACGACCACTGCAAACTCATGGAACAACAATCCAATGACGCCAGGCATAAAGAAAATAGGAATAAAAACCGCAATCAATGACGTTGAAATAGAAACAATCGTGAATCCAACTTCTCGCGCACCCACCAAAGCGGCCTGAAACGGATCTTCTCCATCTTCAACATGGCGGATGATGTTTTCTAAAACCACAATCGCATCGTCGACCACTAAACCCACCGCAAGCGTGAGACCGAGGAGGGAAATATTGTCTAAGCTGTAAGACATTCCCCACAAGAGCGCCACCGCGCCCATCAAAGAAATAGGCAAGGACAGCGTAGGAATGACGGTGGCGACAAATCGGCGAAGAAACAAAAATATCACCAACACCACCAAGACAATCGTTCCTATCAAGGTCAGGGTCACGTCGTGTAAGGCTTCTCGAACAGAAAGGGATCGGTCGTTAATGGGCGTTAAGCTGATCGATTGCGGCATTTGGCTTTGCAGGGCAGGCAAAGCTAAACGAATAGAGTCCACCACCCGCACCGTATTGGCACCCGGTTGGCGTTGAATGGCCAAGGTGATAGAGTTTTCTCCGTTGAAGGTCGCCCAACTTTTGAGGGTCTCAATGCTGTTTTCTACTTTGGCAACGTCGCGCAGGCGAACCGGTGTGCCGCCTTTGTTACTGATAATTAAGTTTGCAAAATCAGCCGCATTTTTGAGTTGGCGATTGGCTTGTAACACCAGCGTCTGCTTGGGGCCTTCGAGGGTTCCCACGGGGGTATTTACGTTGGCAGCACGCAGCGCCGCGCTGACTTCATCAAGGCCGATATTGCGTGCCACCAGTGCGGCAGGTTGCACACGCACACGCACCGCGTAGCGTTTAGAGCCGTAAATATTGACTTGCGCCACACCGTTAATCGTGGACAAGGTGGGGGAAATTAAATGCTCGGCATAGTCTTGTAGGTCTGCCGGTGTCAGCGACGGAGAGGTCAGAGAAATTAGTAGCACCGGCGCATCCGCGGGGTTGACTTTTCGGTACGCTGGCGGTGACGTCATGTCTTGCGGCAAGGAGCGTTGGGCGCGTAAAAGGGCGGCCTGAACGTCAACCGCAGCAGCATCAATATTTCTTCCTTCTTCGAACTCTAAGGTGAGAGAGGTACTACCCAGCGTGCTGGATGAACTAAGCGTTTTGAGACCAGGAACCGTTTGAAACTGCTTTTCTAGCGGCAAGGCCACCGAACTGGCCATGGTTTCCGGATTGGCGCCAGGCAATGAAGCCGATACGTTGATGATGGGGGTGTCGTAACTCGGAAGAGCGGCTACAGGAATTTTCTGCAACCCAATCACACCCGCGCCGACAATAGCGACGTTGAGCAGCACCGTCATCACCGGACGGCGAATAAATAGTTCTGAGAAGTTCATGGTGCGCGGCTACCAGACGCCGCCCCTGCAGGGGCATTGGCCTTCGCATCTTTAGACCGCTCCACGACCATCGAGCCGGGGCGTACATTTTGTTTGCCATCTAAGACAACGGTTTCACCCACTTTAAGCCCCGAAACAGCAGCCTCGCCACTTTGGCCCATGAGTTGTTTGATCGGGCGCATGACGGCTTTGCCGTCTTCAACCACATACACAATCGTGCCGCGAGCGCCTTGAATGATGGCAGCCTGTGGGACGATGACGGCCTCTTTGAGGGTGCTCACGGTTTGTGAGATCTCTACAAAAGCGCCTGGCCACAAGCGTTCTTCTTTATTGGCAAAAACCGCTTTGGCCTTGACAGCGCCGGATGCAGCGTCCACCGTGTTGTCCACGAATTTCAGTTTCCCCTTGAAGCTACCGCCGTTATCGGCCAAGGTGGCCGTCACGCTGGCCCCTCCATCTTTGAGCGCTCCGATGGCATCGACCAAGTTACGTTGCGGCAAGCTAAACCCCACGGCGATGGGGTCGAGTTGGGTGATGGTGACGAGTGTGCTGATATTGCTTTGAACTGCGCTACCGGATGACACATTGATAGCCCCAGCCCGCCCAGAATGGGGTGCCCGAACCTGAGCGTAGGACAAAGCAACCCGCGCGGCATCGATAGCGGCTTGATCGGCGGCGACTGTGGCTGTGGCGGCTTCGACACCGGCTTGGGTGGTGTCAACCGCACCTTGAGAAATAAAGTTTTGAGAAAAAAGCTGTTGAGAGCGTTTAAATTGGCGCTGGGCATCGGCCAAAGTGGCTTGGTCTTTGGCCAACTGGGCGCGGGCTTTGGCAACATTGGCCTCATCAGTTCGCGCATCCAATGTGAACATCAAGTCACCCGCTTTGACAAACTGCCCCTCTTTAATATGCACCGTTTTGACCAAGGTGCTGGCCTGGGCTTTTACATCCACGCTGGTTAAGGGCATCACCGTGCCGGTGGCTTTCAGTACCACGGCCATATCGCGGACTTCGGCTTTGACGGTGGTTACGCTTACAGGCGGGCCGGGTGGGGCGGCGGGTAAGGATCCCGATGCGGCTGGGCTGGGGGCTGGGGCAGATGCACTCGATGCGCTGGGTAGAGGTGCTGAAACTGCCGCAGCTGTTTCAGCTTCATTTTTCCCCGAGCAAGCAACAAGGCCTAAGGTGACGACTGCACCCAGAAAATAACGTGAGACCAACGAATCTGTCATATTTACTTTAGGTAGCGTGAAACTATCCGCTATCTTAAAGGGATTCAGATAAATCCGTTGGTTGTCTTAATTTAGACTTAATTCCACTCCAAATTCGCGCGACGCATCGATGAGCGACTCCAGTTGCCCAAAGGCGTAGGTGCTAAAAACATACAGGTCAAAGGATTGTTCCCCCAAGCGGTGAACTGTGCAGGGTACGTGGTGGTGGCCAGTCAGCGCGACGTTGTTCAGGGCGAACGCAGCATTGCGAAAATCAAGAGCGAAGAGTTTGCCCAATGCCTCTTTTGCCTTGGTGCCGCTGACATGGATCCGGCAACGGGCGTGGCTCAAATCGGTAATCGACCCTACGTCCGAATGGATATGTGAGCGCAAGGTGGCTTGGACATCTTGATCGGTGCTCCCAATGAGCATCCATTCTTGCGGCCCAATTCGCATTAATAAGCCCAAACCGCATTGCACTGTTTTTCCAGTGACCTGTGGAATGGAAACTTGCAATGCTTGCGTCAGTGCCTCCGCGAGTTTGGCTTCTCCGCGTACCCATGTACTGATGAGCGTGACGCTGGGTAAGACCTGTGCGTTGACATGCACTTGAATCTGACCTTGCCTATCAGGCTGAGATTTTGCGTGGTGCCCGGTGAAGGGGCTGCGAATTAAAGTCGAATCAAACACGGTAACGCACTCCTTCTGCATCTAGGAAGCAAGGTTCGACCACCCGCAGTCGGTATTGGCGACCTTGGGTTGGGGACGCTGCAATAACTTCTTTGCCAATGTGAGCGGTCCCGCCCTCTAAAAGGCCTAAACCAATGGCTTTGCCCACGGATTTACTGAAGGTTGTGGAGGTGATGTGACCGCGGCCATGGCCCTGAATCGCATCGTCGGCGAAGAACAAGATAGCGCCGTTGGACGGTGCATCGTCTTTGCCAATGGCTTCCAAACCCACTAGGGTGGGCCGGTGGGTGCGCTGTAAGTTTTCGCTTTGGCGTAGCGCTCCACCCCAAAAGGGTTTGAGTTTGCTGGCCATTTTTCCCATACCCAAGTCATCTAAGGTCGTGCGACCATCCATTTCAGAGCCTACCACGTGGCCCTTTTCAATCCGTAAAGATCCTAAAGCCTCAAGGCCGTAGGGTCGCAATTGCCATGGCGCCCCACTTGCAATGAGGTGTTCCCAGACACGGTAACCCAGGTGGGTGGGGGTGAAGATTTCATAAGCCAATTCGCCTGAAAAAGTTAGCCGCAGAATGCGCAAAGGCACACCCGCGAGCGCACCGGAACCAACCGTGTCGAGTACGCCCATATGAGGAAAAATTTCGGTGTTGAAATTTTCATTAGGAAACGCGGCTTCTAAGACTTTGCGTACCTCAGGACCCGCTACGCTCATCGCGGCCCATTGGTCTGACACCGATGCCACGGTGACCCGCAACTCGGGCCAGACCACTTGCAACAAAAACTCCAGGTGGCTCATGACCCGGGCGGCTTGTGCCGTGGTGGTGGTCATAAAAAATTGGGTTGGGCTGATGCGGCTGGTGGTTCCATCATCCATCACGATGCCATCTTCACGCAACATGAATCCGTAGCGGGCTTTGCCAACGCCCAGTTTGGAGAAGCCATTGACATACACGCGGTCTAGGAACTCCGCAGCATCGGGGCCTTGAACATCAATTTTTCCTAATGTCGATGTATCAGCGATTCCGACTTTTTCGCGAACGAAGTCCATCTCTACTTTGTAGGCCTCAGACAAGCTCGCCCCGTGGGTGGAGTACCACAGTGGGCGCAACCACAAGCCCGCTTCCATCTTGACGCCGCCGTGGGCAAGGTGCCAATCGTGCATGGATGTTCGGCGCTCAGGCTGAAAGTGGGGTCCAATATTGCGACCCGCCAAGGCGCCCAAAGAAGCCGGGGTGTAGGGGGGGCGAAACGTGGTTGTTCCGACGGCAGAAATATCCATGTCGCGTTTGGCTGCCATCAGCATCAAGGCATTTAAGTTTGATGTCTTGCCTTGGTCGGTTCCCATGCCCGAAGTGGTGTAACGCTTGAGGTGCTCTACCGATTGGTAGCCTTCGCGGTCTGCCAGTTCGACATCGGAGACGGTGACGTCGTTTTGAAAGTCAATGAATGCTTTGCCTTTCGACTTAGCCCCGAGCAAAGGTCCCACGGGAATAAACGCCATAGACGTGGAGTCGTCAAAGCCTTGGGTCTGTCCGCTGACCTTTAAACCTAAGACGCCAGCGCCTTTCGCACCGGCAAGCGATCCCGATTCAATCGCGCCATTCCACGTTTGTTCACCGACCATGGAGCCTGCACCAAACTGGGCGCGATCAAAAGTGCCAGGTACAAAGCAAGCGATATCACTGCGGTAAATGGGTTTGATGTTGCGGTGTGAGCTCAAATGCACCGTGGGAGTCCAACCGCCCGACATGGCGACCAGATCAACATCTAAACGCACTGTCTCGCCCTGAACGGTTGCGCTTGCAGCGTGATAACTTGACAGCGTGCATGACTTAGCGTGTAAGCCCCCTTGTACCTCGGTGACTGCTGTGCTGGCGAAGACGGTAACACCCAGCTGTTTGGCTTGGCTGAGCAGGCTAGCATTAACAGACGCACGAAGGTCTGCGATGTGAACGGTTGCACCACTGCGCGCTAAGTCAAAAGCCCCAAAGTAGGCCGCATCGTTATTCACACAAAACAGCGCGTTCTTTCCTGGAGCAACGGCATAGCGGTTCACGTAAGCAGATACCGCGCTGGCCAACATCACACCGGGTTTGTCATTGCCCGAAAAAACCAACGGCCGCTCAATCGCACCACATGCCATCACGATGGCAGCAGCCCGCACGGTGCGCATACGTTGGCGAGGGACCCCAAAGGAGGGATCAGTGACGCCCGGCGCAGAGCGCTCAATGACTCCAACGGTATTGCCGTCGTACACCCCAAACGCGGTGGCGCGGGAGAACCGCTTGACTTTGCCTGTAGCATCAATGTCTTGCAGCGTTTGCTTTAGCCATTTCGCTTGCGCACTGTCAACGCTGTGGTTGAGCAAGTCGCCACCCATCTCAAAATCTTGCTCCACAAGCATGACGTCGGCCCCTGCGCGGGCGGCGTTGAGCGAGGCACTTAAGCCAGCGGCTCCAGAGCCAATCACTAGAACGTCGGTGTAATCGTTATGCCAGTCATAGCGATTGACATCCGCATCAATGGCGCTAGCGCCTAAACCCGCTGCTTTGCGAATGAAGTGTTCGTAAAGCATCCACGCCCCACGGGTCGGGCCCATGAAGGTTTTGTAATAAAAGCCCGCCACAAACACGGGTGACAACACCGAGTTGATCGCCATCAGATCAAACTTCACGGAAGGCCAGGCGTTTTGAGTTCGGGTTTTCAGTCCGGGCTCAATTTCTAAAACCGTTGCTGCAATATTGGGCTCACGCGTTCCGTCTTGTCCAACGGTCAACAGGGCATTGGTTTCTTCAACGCCTGCACCCATAAAACCGCGCGGACGATGGTATTTGAAAGACCGGGCAACCAAGTGTTGGCCGTGGGCAATGAGCGCTGAGGCAGCGGTATCTCCCGCAAACCCTTCAACGGATTTTCCGTCGAAAGTAAAGTTTACTTTTTGGCTTCGGTCGATGCGCCCGCCAGTAGCGAGGCGGTAAGCGCCGCCTGTGTTGTGGGTAGCATTCATGGCAGTATTCTTTCTGACGCAGGGATGACCGTCTCAATGTCATGCGTCACGGTATGGCGTTTAACCACCAACCAGCGGCGACAACCTAATGTGTGTTGCCAAAACTCCGTGTGGATTCCGCGAAAGTTGTTCCGCGTGTAAACGGTATCGACCCAGGCGTCATGGTTTTCTACTTCCAAGCCGGGGTAAGGTTTTGTGGCGTCGCCAAAGTAGCTGAACTCTTCGTGGTCGCGTTTGCCGCAATAGGGACAGTCAATTCTGAGCATGGTGCTGCGCTTTCTTGGAGGTCGCTAAGGTCAGGGCTGCGTGTTATTGCAAATGGTTGTAAGGACCGGTACCGGCTTCATCGATGTACCGGCCTTTTGCAAAACGGTCCATGGTGAAACCGGCGTTAAAGTCATGCGCTTTGTCGTTGGCAATCGTGTGCGCAAAGCACCAACCTGAAGCGGGGGTGGCCTTAAAGCCGCCGTAACACCAGCCGCCATTGAGGTACAGGCCATCTACAGGAGTCGTCGTAATGATGGGGCTGCCATCTGGTGTCATGTCCATGATGCCGCCCCAATGGCGCAATACGCGCAAACGCGCTGCGCTAGGCATCGCGCTGACCAGGGCCTGCGAGACTTCGCCCACGTTGGCGAGATTGCCGCGTTGGGCGTAAGAGTTGTAGCGGTCAATGTGTCCGCCAAAAACCAAGCCACCCTTGTCCGACTGCGAAAAGTAAAAATACGATGCCGACCAAACCACAACGTGGTTCACGATGGGCTTGATGGACTCGGTGACATAGGCCTGCAAGACGTGGCTCTCAATGGGCAACGCTAAGCCGGCTTTTTGCGCCAAAGGCGAGGTGTTCCCCGCCACCGCAATGCCTACCTTGGCTGCGCTGATATCGCCGCGGGTGGTTTTCACGCCCGTGATGCGTTCGCCCGACCACTCGTAGTCTAAGACTTCGCAGTTTTGGATGATGTCAACGCCGAGATCGCTGGCCGCGCGAGCGTAGCCCCAGACCACCGCATCGTGCCGCGCCGTACCGGCATCGGGTTGGAGCATCGCGCCGTAAATGGGGAAGCGGGCGTTGGCAGAAAAGTCCAGGTAAGGCGCTTCTTTCATCACGTCTTCACGCGTCAAAATCTCTGCGCGAATTCCGTTCAGACGCATGATGTTGGCGCGGCGAATTTGTGCGTCCAGCGCGTTCGGAGACATCACCACGTACAAATAGCCCCGTGGTGAAAACATCACGTTGTAGTTCAAGTCGGCCGACAAGTCGCGCCACAAGGACATGGAGTGCTCGTAGAACGGAGTGTTCTCTTGCATCATGTAGTTGGAGCGCACGATGGTGGTGTTGCGCCCCGCGTTACCCGAACCGATATAGCCTTTTTCAAGCACGGCAATATTCTTGATGCCGTGGTTTTTGGCAAGGTAATACGCCGTTGCGAGCCCATGCCCACCGCCTCCAACAATGATCACGTCATAGGTTTTTTTGGGTTGCGGGTCTCGCCAGGCCCGCTCCCAATGCTTATGTCCGGTGAGCGCATTGCGCAACAAAGACCATGCCGAGTAATGAGACATCAGGACAACTCCTACATGCGCATGCGCAAAGCCTTGGGATCAAACGGTGGGTCCATTTGCAACGTGGCAGACCGTCGATCTCCCAAAATTTCAATTTGGAAGCTCACATCAGGGCCGCTTAGCAATTCGGTTGGTACATAGCCCTGTGCCAATGACTGATTGACGTAGTGACCAAAGCCCCCTGAAGTGACCCAGCCTACCACTTTGTCTTGGTGCCAGATCGGCTCATCGCCCATTACGTCGGCAGTCGTTGCATCAACGACCAAATAAACGCGGGTGAGTTTGGGGCCTTCTTCTTTTTCCTTTAAAGCAGCTGCCCGGCCAATAAAGTCGCCCTTGTCAAATTTAACAAAGCGGTCGAGGCCAGCTTCAAACGCGCCATAAATGGGTCGGAACTCGCGGTACCAGGTGCCAAAGTTTTTCTCTAAGCGCAGGCACAGCAGGGCACGCATTCCAAAGTTACGCAACCCAAGGTCTTTACCAGCTTCCATCAAGGCTTCATAAAGGCAAAGTTCGTATTCAGGGGAGACCCAAATCTCATAGCCTAAGTCACCCGTGTAGGTAATTCGGTTGGTCATGGTGGGCACATTGGCAACCACCATTTCGCGGTAATCCATGAACTTGAATGCTTCGTTAGAAACATCTTCATCACACACCCGAGCCAACAAGTCACGTGCCTTGGGGCCAGCGATAGATAGGCCAACGAGCTTCATACCGTAAGGTTTGATGACAACGGAGCCATCTTTAGGCAGCGTTTGTTCAAACCAACGCATGTGGTAAACCTGCGCTTGGCTAGAACCCCACATCAAGTAACGGTTATCAGCGGCCTTGGCAACCGTAAAGTCACCGATCAATTTGCCGTTGTGGTTCAACATGGGCGTCAGAACCAAACGGCCAGTTTTGGGCATGGAGTTGGTCATGACCTTGAGCAGCCAAGCTTCAGCGCCGGTTCCGGTGATCTCGTACTTGGCGAAGTTGGCAATCTCGGTAATGCCAACGGCTTCACGAACAGCCTTGCATTCGGCTTTGATGTGTTCGAAATCATTAGAGCGGTGGAAAGACACAATGTCTTCAGCCTTGCTGCCTTTGGGGGCAAACCAGAGTGGTGTTTCCATCGCCCAGCTGTCGCCCATGACCGCGCCTTGAGACAACATGCGATCGTACAAAGGGGTGGTTTGTAAAGGACGCGCTGCTGGCAATTCTTCGTTCGGAAAACGAATACGAAAGCGCCGTGAATAATTTTCGCGCACTTTGGCGTTGGTATACGTGCGGCTGGCCCAATCACCATAGCGGCTGACATCCATGCCCCAAACGTCAAATTCAGGGTCGCCGTGCACCATCCAGTTAGCCAATGCCAAACCGACACCGCCGCCTTGGCTAAATCCTGCCATCACACCGCAGGCACACCAGAAGTTAGACAAACCTTGGACCGGACCCACCAAGGGATTACCGTCGGGTGCGAAGGTAAAGGGCCCGTTGATCACTTGTTTGATGCCGGTGTTCTCGAGAATAGGAAAGTGCTTGAAAGCAATTTCCAAAGACGGCAGCAAGCGGTCAATATCGGGCTGCAGCAACTCTTGGCCAAACGACCAAGGCGTATTTTTTGGAGACCAAGGCTTACCAGCGCGCTCATAGGTTCCGAGCAAGACGCCGTTGCGCTCTTGGCGCAGGTAGCTCTCGCCGCCAAAGTCAATCACATGGCCTAATTCTTTACCGCTGGATTTATTGAACGCCATGACTTCTGGAATATCTTCCGTGATCATGTACATATGTTCCATGGCCAAAACCGGCAACTCAATACCTACCATGCGTCCGACTTCACGCGCCCAAAGGCCGCCAGCGTTAACCACATGTTCAGCCACGATAGTGCCTTTGTTGGTGATCACATTCCAACCGCCGTCGGCGCGAGGCTCTAATTTTTCCACCATGGTTTGCAACTCAATGGTTGCGCCGCCCAAACGAGCCGCTTTGGCATAGGCGTGGGTGGTTCCCGATGGGTCTAAGTGGCCTTCGTTAGGGTCGTAAAGCGCACCCAAGAAGTGTTTTTCATCGAGCAAAGGAAAGTGGCTTTTGGCTTCGGCCATCGAGATAATTTCCGTCTCCATTCCTAGGTAGCGGCCTTTGGCTTGGGTGTGCTTTAAAAACTCCATGCGCTCTGGGGTGTCGGCCAACATCAAACCAGCGGACAAATGCAAGCCGCACGATTGTCCAGAGACCTCTTCGAGTTCTTTGTACAAATTGACGGTATAGGTTTGCAGCTTGGCTACATTGGGGTCACCGTTGAGCGTATGAAATCCACCGGCTGCGTGCCAGGTGGAGCCCGACGTCAGTTGGTCGCGCTCGAGCAAAACCACGTCCTTCATGCCGAGTTTGGTAAGGTGGTAAAGCACGGAGCATCCCACGACTCCGCCACCGATAACTACCACTTGTGCTGTTGTTTTCACGTCCGGCATCCTTTAATCAGAAAAAAGAAAAATGTTTTTATAAGTTAGAAGTCAGTGGGCACGCCGCCCTCAGACTTGCGTTTTGCCACAAAAGCGTCCAGTTCTTCTTCAATGGCTTTGTCCATGGGCGGGCGCTCGTAAGCGGCCAGTTCCTTTTGCCAAACTGAATTTGCTTTGTCGTAAGCGGTTGGTTTACCGGCTTCTTCCCAGGTCTCAAAATTGCGCCAGTCCGAGATGATGGGGGAGTAAAACGCGGTTTCAAAGCGCTCTAGGGTATGGGCCGTACCAAAATAATGTCCACCGGGTCCGACTTCGCGCACGGCATCAAGCCCTAGGCCTGCAGGGCTGACGTCCAAGGGTGTTAGGAACTCAGCCACCATTTGCAATAAATCGCAGTCGAGAATAAATTTCTCAAAAGAGGCGGTAAGCCCGCCTTCCATCCAACCGGCGGAATGCATGATGAAGTTGCCACCCGCCTGGGTCAAGGCCCAGAGCGAAAATACCGACTCATAAGCCGCTTGGGCGTCCACGGTGTTGGCCGCGTTGACATTGGAAGTGCGGTACGGCACGCCGTATTTGCGGCACAACTGCCCGCCGACCAAAACCGCTTTCATATACTCCGGGGTTCCAAACGCGGGCGCACCCGTTTTCATGTCCACGTTGGAGGTAAATCCACCGTAAACCACCGGGGCTCCAGGTCGAATTAACTGGGTGAAAGCGATGCCCGCTAAGGCTTCGGCGTTTTGTTGCGCCAAAGCGCCCGCAATCGTTACCGGTGCCATGGCGCCTGCCAAGGTAAAAGGCGTCAGGATAATGATTTGGTTGCGTGAGGACATTTCCATGATGCCTTGCAGCATCGGAGTATCCAAACGCAAAGGCGACGAGCTGTTAATGATCGAAAACAAAGAAGGTTCCCGGTCCATTTGCTCTTTGGTAATGCCCCGGGCAATACGCGCAATCTCTAAGCCGTCTTCATTGCGTTCTTTGCCCAAGGAGTAAGCGTGAAAAGGCTTGTCGGTGAGCTTGGCAATATCCGACAAACAATCCAAATGCCGAATCGAAGCATGCAAATCGACAGGTTCCACGGGGTAACCGCCAGAGCAATGGATCACGTCATAGCGTTGGGCCAGCTTGACCAAGTTGCGGAAATCGCGCTGGTTACCAGCGCGGCGCCCGCCTTGCATATCGGAGGCGTTAGGGGGGCTTGCCACTTGGGCAAATGCCAGGTTTTTTCCGCCAATGTGGACATTGCGCTCTGGGTTACGCGCATGCAGTGTGAACTCGGAGGGACACGTTTTGATCGCTTCGAGAATCATATTGCGGTCAAATCGCACGCGCTCGGAACCCGCACGCACATCGGCTCCGGCTTTCTTCAGTATTTCACGCGCACCTTCGTGCATGAAATCCATACCCATTTCTTCCAAAATGGTCAGCGAGGCGTTATGGATGGACTCCAATTCATCCTCAGAGACCATCGGAGTGGGTGTAAACCGGTGCTTGAGATTTTGGTATTTGGTGGTGGAGGGCGCGACACGAATCGTGCCGCTTCCGCGGCCTGTGCGCCTTCTTGAGGACCCGTTGGGCGTTGTTGCTTCGTCTGACATTTTGGAAGTCTCCACGTTTTACCGTTCAAAGGGGGATGCATCAAACTGGCGCCGCACATGAATAAAATCTGCGAGCTACCAGCCACTGCGATGAATTTTATGCAGTAAGCCCCAGTAAATGACTGTCAAAAGCCCAGGAAGCAATTTATAAAATTGCATAAAAAAAGCCATGAAAAAAGCCGCAAGAGGCCTCAATCGTTAGGCTTTTTGGGTATCACCGGTGTTCCGACCCACATTTTCTCTTGAAATCTTGAAGCATGACATTTCGAGGTTTTTGTTGGTTACGCTTTTGAGCCGTAACCTGCTCAGGAAAATGGAGTTAAGGTATTTCAGCGGGCAGGCGGTCGAGAAATTATTTATAAAATGCCACTTTTAAATAATACGCTGTCACATCCTTAATAATGAGGATAGGTAAAACCCTATAGGATCCGCTGGTCATTCGGGATTTAATACTTCAGTGTTAACCACTCACATTCCCCATTCAAGCCGAGGCTTCATATGCATCTGACAGGCAAGCAAATGGGCCTGATGTCAAAAATCATGCTGGCGTTTGCTGAATCGCACCACGAAGGTCAGATTCGCGAGATCGTGGGCGACTTGGTTATGCAGCTCTTGCAAGCGCAGTATTACGCCAGCTTTGTGTGGCATGACGAAAGTGCGTCGTTTGGTGAAGCCATTCAAATCAACATGGACCCTGCCAACATCAGCCAGTACGAGACCTACTACCAGTTCAATGATCCCATTACTCCGCTCATGAAGCGGTATGAAGTTGCGGTCAGGTCCACCGATGTGCTCAAGCAAGAAGAGCTGATCAAGACAGAGTTCTATAACGACTTTCTTAAAAAAGATGGCCTCTGCTGGGGCGTCAACCTGTACGCCTGGCATGAGGGGCACAACCTGGGTGATATGCGCATTTGGCGCGATAGTCGAAGAAACAACTTCTCTGAAGATGACTTACGCATGCTCGACATGATCCAGCCCGCCTTCACCAGCGCACTGTCAAGAGCCCGAGTAAGTTTAGCCCCCCGTACCGCCACAGCGGCTGGCATCATCCGGCTCAGCCCACGCGAGCAAGAAACAGCCCATTTGGTTGCCCAAGGCTTGTCTGACAAAGAGATCGCCCGCCGCCTTAACATCGCCACCACCACGGTGCGGACGCATTTAGAGAGCGCCTTCAGGAAAACTGGGGCTAGCAACCGGGCTGGGCTGGCACACAAACTCTTGAATTAAGGACCTCTTTGTATCCTCGCTTTGAGGGATACCGCCGAATGACTTGATTTCCTACGATGAGTCCACGCACAAAGCCTTGTGTGTGAATTCAAAAAATTATGGAGAAAAGTCATGAAGCATTCACCCTCACGTCGGCATTTTTTCAAGAACACGGGTGCCGTTTCTGCGGCAGCAGTACTTGGCAGCACCGCAAGCTTGAGCGCTTGGGGCGCTAGCAGCAACGCAGCCCTCCTCAGTAGCGCGAAACAAGTCAACCTCACTGCCACACAAGCACTTGCCGCAATGACAGCTGGCACCCTGACTGCTACAGCCTATGTCACCACATTGATTGCCCGAGCCAAGAGCGTGTCGGACCTCAATGGGATGATTTTCATCAATGAGACGGGTGCACTGGCTGCAGCCAAACAAGTGGACGCCGACCGAGCTGCAGGTAAAAAACTGGGCGCATTGGCTGGCTTGCCATTTGTGATCAAAGATAACATTAATACCAAGGGCATGCACACCACGGGCGGCACATCTTCGCTGCGCGACTTCCAGCCCACAAAAAATGCTCCTTCGGTGCAAAAGCTGCTCGATGCAGGCGCCATCATTTTGGGCAAATCTAACCTGCACGAGTGGGCTTTTGGTATCACCTCGACTAATTTCACGCTGGGCATTGACCCCATCTCCAAAGCAGCCAACCGTGCCGGCAAAAACCCCTATGACACCAGCCGTATTCCTGGCGGTTCCTCTGGCGGTACAGCCATAGCAGTTGCTACACGCTTTGCGCCAGTAGGGCTGGGCACCGACACCGGTGGTTCGACACGCGTACCCGCTTCGTTCTGCGGAATTGCAGGCTTTCGCCCATCAGTGGGCGATGGGGCTGGCAAAGGTCGCCGCTACGCCGACGGCGTCAATGACGCGCTGCCCATTAGCACCACGCGCGACACTGTGGGCCCCATGGGCCGCACTGTTGCCGACATTGCTTTGCTAGATGCAGTCATCACTGGCGGAGCAGTACCCACTGCCAAAGCCCTTAAAGGTCTGAGGATTGGTCTTCCCGCCGCATTCTGGACGGGGCTGGATGACAGCGTGAAGTTTGTAGCCGAAGCCGCCAAGAAAAAGCTGGCAGATGCGGGTGTGGTGTTTGTGGATGGTGATTTAACCGGCATCATGGAGCTCAACGGCTCAATATCTTTCCCGATTGCATTGCACGAACCCGTCGCAGCAATTCCTGCCTACTTGAGTGCCAACAATGCTCCAGTTAAGACTGTTGCAGCAGTCATTGCCGGTTTGGCCAGCCCTGACGTGCAAGGTGCTTTTGGTGCGATTGCGGGCGATGTATTTGGTCCCGCCCCCGGTGGTAATGGCGCATATGCGGCTGCCATGGTCCCTGGTACAGGTGGGCGCGCAATGCTACAAAAACTCTACAAAGACTATTTTGCTGCGCAAGGCGTGGAGTGCGTGTTGTTCCCAACGACTCTTTTGGCAGCGCCAAAGATCGATGCGGCCAAAGGTTCCGACAAACTCAGCTACACCGTCGGTGGTGTTGAGCAAAAGGCCAAAGACACTTTTGGCACCTGCATTCGTAATACAGACCCCTGCACCAACGCTGGCATTCCGAGCCTGTCGATCCCTGCGGGATTAACAGCCGGTGGCTTGCCCGTAGGCATGGAGATTGACGGCCCATTGGGCTCAGACACCAATCTGCTGGCCATCGGCATGGGCATTGAAGCGGTCTGGGGCGCATTGGCTGCACCCAAAGTTTGAGTTAAACCGGCCTTGTGCCGGTGTTGTGTCAGATGTGAAAGCCAAGGGGTGTATCAAACCCTCTTGGCTTTTGTCTTTTTTGTCCATCCTTCACTTCGTACTTTTCTCGTTGATTTCCTTTAGACCGCAATCCATGCGCAATGGCGACTAAACTTCGCTTATGGTGAAAAATTCTGCCTCAAAAGCGATTGAAGTACGGCTGGAGCGATTTCGGCAAAAGAGCCGTCTCCAAGCAGGCTCATTGATTACAACCGTCTTTGGTGATTCGATCTTGCCCCGAGGAGGGCGAGTCTCGTTGGGCAGCATGATCAAGTTATTGCAGCCTCTTGGCGTTAATGAGCGTCTAGTGCGAACAGCGGTTTATCGTTTGGTCAAGGAGGAATGGCTTCTGTCTGAGGCATTTGGGCGCAAGACGGATTACATGCTGACTTCTTCAGGGCGTAGCCGGTTTGAGGAGGCCTCCAAGCAAATTTATGCAGCCGACATTCCTGGTTGGGACCGGCGATGGAGATTAATCCTGATTGTGGCTGAACTAGATATCCGAGTGAGAGAGCAGTTGCGAAGGGCTCTCTTTTGGCACGGTTTTGGCGAAACTACAACTGGCGGCTTTGTGCACCCTACCGCCGATCTTGAAAAAGTTATGGAAAACCTCGGGTCTGAGGGGCTTCAAGCAGTGCTTGCAAATTTAATGCCGATGGTTGCAGTTAACTCGCGTGCCGCGGACTGTGCATCCGATGTTGACATGGTGCAAAAAGCCTGGAATCTGGAAGAACTGGCATCTTCCTACGAGGGTTTTCTGCAGAAGTACCAAGCCATCCGAGATGCGCTGGATGTTTGCGGTTCGGTGGGTATGTCGGAAGAAAGTGCCTTTCTTATTCGCACGCTGCTGATCCATGATGTTCGCAGGCTATTGCTGCGCGACCCGCTGCTGCCTGAAAGTTTGTTGCCGGTTAACTGGCCCGGCATACGTGCGCGCCCGCTGTATCGCGATTTGTACCGCAAGCTGCTTCCACTTTCGGAGCTGCACCTCGATGCCAATGTTCGACTATCCAGTGGTTTCCAGCCAATGGGGTCGCAGGTAGTGGTCAGCCGCTTTAAATACGGAATGGATTTGGATGTCGGAGCCCTGAGCGCCGCTTGATTGGGACAATATGAAGGACGAACTTAAGAGCAGCCATGGTGTTCAATCCCTAGAGATTGGGGTGGGGGTCTTGAAAGTTCTGTTGGAATCCGGCACTGCCTTGATGCTCAAGGAAATTGCTGCAGCTGCAAATATGCCTGCCTCCAAGGCTCACCGCTATTTGGTGAGCTTGGTGCGATCGGGTCTTGTGCAACAAGACAATGCAAACTCGAAATATGATCTTGGACCTTTGGCCATTCCCTTGGGTCTTGCTGCGGTCGATCGATTAGATCGTGTGAAGCTCGGACTCAATAGTATTTCCGGTCTTCGAGACCTGACTAATGAAACCACGGCCTTGTCCGTTTGGGGCGAATTTGGCCCAGTGATTGTGCGATGGGAAAGGCCGCATCGTCCCATTACTGTGAATGTCGTTACCGGCAATACGGTCAGCCTTTTGGCCACATCCACCGGTCGTTTGTTTGCTGCCTGGATGCCTGCCGACACTATTCGTCCGCTTTTGGAGCGCGAGTTGAGGATGGGCCGATCTGCTGAATTTAAGACTCTTGAGCAGGTGGAGTGCGTTTTGCAGGATGTACGTTCAAAAGGGTATTCCTTTGTTCGAGACAGCGACTATTCCAGTCGAGTGCTGGGCCTTGCCGCTCCAGTGTTCAACTTTAAGAACAACATCACCATGGCTGTTTCAATTGTTGGTGTGGAGGGCTTATCCGACTTGGGGCCAGATAGCTTGGCCTTGGCTGAACTCAAACGCATATCCATCGCCTTGTCTAAGCGGCTGGGATCCACGCGGTAAGTGATTCAAAAAAATTGCTCATTGCAATAAATGTGTGTCTTTTAAGAGCTTGCGTAATCGCATTTGCTTTTATTCGTCAGTTAGCCATCATTTCCCTTTGAAATTAAATATCTAAAGCATCTGGCAAGTTGCTCCATTAATAAAAAAACTATATTTTGAACTAAGTGTAAACCCTAACACGATACAAAAATATAAAGAAAAAATGATTTTTGTATCTTTTTAGTTTGAAGTAATCGATTCTGAATGGTAGAATTTTCCCTAGTTAATGACTCACAACCTAGGCGTAAAGCATTAAAGGTGTAACAAGAGGAGGCTTCTGTGAAGCATGGCCAAAAGACAATTGAAAAGTGCAGGGCGCACCAAGTGGGAGCTTGATGTTGGCTGAGTTTCTGCAATTTTTGTTCTCGGGAATCACTGTTGGCTCCATCTATGCCATGGCTGCCTTGGGCTTCACGCTCATCTACAACTCCAGCCATGTGATCAACTTTGCGCAGGGCGAATTCATCATGCTGGGAGGCATGCTCGCGGTCTATTTCACTCATTCAGGCGTGCCCTTACCCATATCGCTAATCTTGGCTATTGCGCTGCCAGCAATCGTTGGACTGGTGATGGAAAAAGTGGCTATCGAACCCGTCAAGGGTGCTGAACCGGTCACGCTGATCATCATCACCATAGGCGCTTCCTTGGTGTTGCGGGGCCTGATGCAAATCTGGTTAGGTAAGGGGACCTTCAGTCTGCCGGCTTTTTCTGGTGAGCAACCTATCAATATTTTGGGTGCCACCCTGATGCCGCAAAGCTTATGGGTGCTTGGGGTAACTGCCTTGGTGGTTTGTTGTTTGTGGTATTTCTTTACCCGAACGCTGCATGGCAAAGCCATGTTGGCGACTTCATACAACCGGGTGGCTGCTGAGCTTGTGGGCATCAACACCGATGGCGTGCTGCTTTTGAGCTTTGCCATGTCGGCGGCGTTGGGTGCTTTGGGCGGAATTTTGGTCGCGCCCATTACGCTCACATCCTACGACGTTGGAATTTTGCTGGGTCTCAAGGGTTTTGTGGGTGCGGTACTTGGCGGCTTAGGTAATGGTCTTGGAGCGGTGGTTGGTGGCCTGTTGGTGGGGGTGCTGGAGGCCATGGGCGCTGGCTACATCTCTTCGTCTTACAAGGATGCAATGCCCTTTGTTTTGATCCTCTTGATTTTATTCTTCCGCCCTAGCGGCCTCTTTGGTGGCAAAGCCACAGACCGAGTCTAGTGATGAACAAAAATCAATACTATGGTTTGTACCTTATCGGTGCTGTACTGCTGGTCCTACCGTTGTTACTACCAAATAGTTTTTATTTGGATTTGGCAATTCGCATGGCCATCAACGCTGTCATTGTTCTGGGATTGAATCTACTGATCGGCTTTGCTGGGCAGATTAGTTTGGGCCACGCCGGCTTCATTGGTATAGGTGCCTACGCATCTGCGGCGCTGCCCGCGCAGCTTGGCTTGCATCCGATGCTGGCGCTGATAACGGGGGCCGTTGCAGCCGGCGCACTGGCTGCAGTTCTTGCTCGCCCAATTTTCCGCCTCAAAGGCCAATACTTGGCTATGGCTACTTTGGGTCTAGGCATCATCATCAACGTCGTGGTCCGCAATGAAGCCGCCTGGACCGGCGGGCCTGATGGTATGCCCGTACCTCCCATTTCTTTTGGCGGCTTTGAAATTACAGGTGACAAGCACTGGTATGCCATTGTGGCCAGCCTGCTGTGTGTCAGTATTTGGGCCTCTATCAATTTAATTGATTCGCCGTTTGGTCGGGCTCTGCGTGCGCTTCACGGCTCCGAAGTGGCGTCCAAAGTGGTGGGTGTGAATGTGGAGCGCTTCAAAATTACGGTGTTTGTCATGTCGGCGATGTTTGCCAGCATCATGGGCAGCATCACCGCTTTGTACATTGGATTTGTTACACCCAACATCGCCGACTTTTTCCATTCAATCGAGTTGGTCACGATGGTGGTGATCGGAGGGATGGGCTCTATCTATGGTTCCGTGCTTGGTGCCGTTTTGCTTACCGCTCTTCCGCAGGCTTTGGCAACTTTCGAAGGCTGGGAAACGGTAGTCTTCGGCGGAATTTTGATGCTCTCCATGATCTTCATGCCCAAGGGTCTGGTTCCTACACTTGCCGCGCGTTTTGGTAAGAGAGACTGACTATGGCATTGCTTGAAGTTCAAGACCTTTCTATTTACTTTGGCGGGGTCAAGGCCGTTCAGAACGTATCTTTTAGTATCGATGCGGGCATTGTTTATGCAGTGATTGGCCCCAACGGCGCTGGTAAAACCACACTCTTTAACCTCATAACCGGCATCTACACCCCAACTTCTGGCAGCATCATTCTGGATAACCAGTCGATTGCTGGTAAGTCGCCTGATGGTTTAGCTCAACTCGGCTTGGCTCGCACGTTTCAAAATCTGCAAATCTGCATGAATATGAGCGCGATTGAAAACGTGATGGTTGGAGCCCATTTGCGGTTGGATCGCAACTTGTTCAAAGCGGCCCTACGCTGGCCCTCCATCAAAACGCGCGACCGTGATCTCCTTGCAGAATCTGCAGAATTGATGCGGTTTGTTGGACTTGATGCCTACGTTAATTCTCGTGCAGACGCCATGTCGTACGGCGCTTTAAAGCGGCTAGAAATTGCTCGGGCACTCGCCATGAAACCACGTCTCTTATTTCTTGACGAACCCGCTGCCGGTCTGAACTCCAAAGAAACCATCGAGGTAGATGCCCTCATCCGAAAAGTAGCCGACACCGGTGTAACCGTCGTACTTGTTGAGCACGATATGAAGATGGTGATGAACCTGTCAGACCGAATTCTGGTGCTTGACTATGGAAAAAAAATCGCCGAAGGAACGGGGCCCGAAGTGCGCCGCAACCCCGATGTGATCGCCGCCTATCTGGGCGCTCACGTCTAAACACAGCCGCAGTATGGATGCACTCACAATCATCAGCCAAGAGCACAGCAATATGTGGCGTCTGGCAGCTAGCTTAGACCATGTGGCCTCTGACGTTCAGGACGGAGCACCACTCGAGACCCCCTTTTTCGAAGCCGCGCTAGATTACATCTCCCTCTTTGTAGACCGTATGCACCACCCCAAAGAGGACGATTTTTTATTTCGCCTGCTGCGCCTGCGCAGTGCAGAAGCTTCCGAAGTGCTGGATGCCCTCGAGGCAGACCATCGCCACGGGCCAGATAATTTAGCCCAGCTGCGCGCCAAACTGACCGCGGTGTCACAGGGGCAATTGCCAAAAGAGGAATTTTCCAAAGCTGTGAAGCTTTATACCGATAGCCTTAGAGGTCACATCAAGACCGAAGAAAAACACGTGCTGCCGCTAGCGCGCAAGTTGCTTACGTCTCAAGACTGGGCCGAGATTGATCAGGCCTTTAGCAACCACAGCGACCCAGTATTTAGCGACCAATCCAAGGCTGAGTTCCGAGAATTGTTTCACCGTATTGTGAGTTTGGCACCGGACCCCGTTGGATTGGGCGTCAGCAGCTTGTTAAGCCCTCAGTCTGGGGCTACTGCGTCGCAACAACCGTTGCTTCTGAAGGTGCAAGGGCTGGAAAGTTGTTACGGTCGCATAAAGGCCCTTAAGGGCATTGACCTAGAGGTTCGAAGAGGTGAGACGGTTGCCTTGGTTGGTGCCAACGGGGCAGGCAAGACCACCTTTTTGCGGGCGATTTCCGGTGTGCAGCCTATCAGCGCAGGCAGCATTCATTTTGATGAAGAAGACATTAGCAAGCTGCGCTCCGACAAGCGCATGCGCAGAGGTATTTGCCAAAGTCCCGAAGGACGTCAGGTTTTCGGCCCACTGTCCATTGAAGACAACCTGCGCTTGGGTGCCTACACCCAACCCAGGCACCAGGTGGCTGGTGACTTGGAAAAGATTTTTGCAATGTTCCCTATCTTGAAAGAAAAGCGATCACTTCCTGCGGGCACCTTGTCGGGTGGTCAACAACAGATGTTGGCCATTGGTCGCGCCCTAATGGGACGGCCCCGCATGGTGTTGTTGGACGAGCCTTCGATGGGCCTGGCACCACTCTTGGTGGAAGAAGTTTTCAACGTCATCAAGACACTTAAATCACAAGGCATGACCATTTTACTGGTGGAACAAAACGCCTTTGCCGCTTTGGCCATTGCAGACCGCGGCTATGTTTTGGAAACCGGCGCGGTGACTCTTTCAGGTACGGGTGAAGAACTCATTCACAACGAGCAAGTACGTTCGGCTTACTTGGGCATGTAGTCCTTTGAGCAGCTTACCGATCTCAAAATAATTTACTTTGATCAATTGCATGCCTCAACCTTCTAATGATAAAAACCAAGTGAAGAACTACCAGAACATCCTTTTTGAAGTTGCAGATGGCGTGGCCCGCTTGACGCTCAATCGCCCAGACAAGCTCAATAGCTTTACTGGCACGATGCACTTTGAACTGCGTGACGCACTCGATAGCATCCAATCCGATAAGAGCATTCGCGTGCTTGTCATTACTGGCGCGGGCCGCGCCTTTTGTGCCGGCCAAGACCTGGCTGATCCTGATATGGCCATGGGGACCACAGCGCCGGATATAGGCAACGTAGTTGAGCAAAATTACAAACCGCTGATCTTGCGTTTGCAAAATCTGCGCGTGCCTACCGTAGCCATGGTTCATGGCGTAGCGGCCGGTGCTGGTGCTAGCTTGGCGCTAGCATGCGATTTGGTGATTGCGGGAAAGTCCGCTTCCTTTTTACAGGCCTTTAGCAAAATCGGCTTGATTCCTGATACAGGTGGTACGTGGTTTCTTCCACAACGCGTGGGTATGGCGCGCGCCATGGGGTTAGCACTTCTTGCAGACAAACTACCGGCTGAAAAGGCCTTCGATTGGGGACTGATCTGGCAAGTGACAGAAGATGCCGAGCTCGTTACCACCGTGAACAAGCTTGCCGCACAACTTGCCGGTATGCCCACCAAGGCCCTGGTGCGCACACGCGCTGCTATGCACGCTGCACCTAACCACACACTGGAGCAGCAGCTCACCATGGAAGGTGGTTTTATGCGCGAGCTTGGCTGGAGTCCCGACTTTGCAGAAGGCGTTGCTGCTTTTATGGAAAAACGCGCACCGCGTTTTACCGGGGAATAAAGCGATGTCCCAACCCTTGTCCAAAGATGCCCTTGTAGCAGTGGTCGGTGCAGGTGCTATGGGTGCAGGCATTGCGCAGGTTGCCGCCGCAGCAGGCCACCCAGTGATGCTCTTTGACACCTGTGCAAAAGCCGCACAGAGCGCCATTGATGGCATCCGAATCCAATTCGAAAAAATGGTGATCAAAGGCAAGATGGACAGCGCATCCGCTCAAGCTGCAGGCCTACGCCTGCAGTCCGCCTCCAAACTGTCAGATCTTGGATCTGCTGCCTTGGTGGTGGAAGCTGTTGTGGAAAACCTCACAGTCAAACAAACGCTTTTCAAAGATCTTGAAGCCTTGGTGTCTGTGGACTGCATTTTTGGCAGTAACACTTCTAGCATTTCTATTACCGCTATCGCCTCGGTTTTGAAACATCCTGAGCGTTTCGCGGGCTTGCATTTCTTCAACCCAGCACCGCTCATGGCACTGGTGGAGGTCGTCAGCGGTCTGGCCACTTCGGCTAAAGTAGCCCACATACTTTTTGCTACGGCCACAGCATGGGGCAAGACGGCTGTGCACGCCAAGTCCACCCCCGGCTTTATAGTCAACCGAGTAGCCAGACCCTATTACTCTGAGGCACTGCGTTTACGGACTGAGGGCGCTGCAGATTGCGCCACGATTGATGCGGTTATGCGCGAGTCAGGTGGCTTTCGCATGGGACCGTTTGAGTTAATGGACATGATTGGTCTGGACGTGAACTTTGCTGTGACTCGTTCGGTTTGGAACGCCTATTTCAACGACCCTCGCTATCTGCCTTCGCTGATCCAGCAAGAGCTGGTGGATGCAGGTTTCTTTGGCAAGAAGAGTGGCCGCGGGTTTTTTGACTACCGCGATGGTGCCGAAAAGCCCGAGCCTCAGACTGAGACGTCTCACAAAAGACCATCACGCATAGTTGTTTGTGGCGATGCACCTGCCGCTCTTGCATTGGCCGCTCGCCTGAAAGCAGCTGCCGTAACTTTTGAGCGCGCCACATCCCCCGATGACCGTATTGCTGAAGCCGACGACGCAGTGCTGTACATCACCGATGGTCGCAGCGCCACGCAACGTTCCGCTGATAACGGCGTACCCAACGCCGTGTTAATGGACCTGGCGCTGGACTACAACAAAGCCACGCGGACTGCTTCAACAGCTGCAGGTCAATGCAGTGAGAGCGGCTTTGCGGGCGCCTGCGCCTTGTTACAAACCTGTGGCTTTCAAGTCTCGCGTTTATCCGATATCCCAGGACTTGCCGTTATGCGCACTGTGGCCATGCTAGCCAACGAAGCCGCCGATGCGGTCTACCAAGGTGTGTGCACACCGTCTGCGGTTGATGACGCTATGCGTTTGGGTGTGAACTATCCGCTCGGTCCATTGGCTTGGGCCGATCAGATTGGCTTGGTCAGCATCCGCAAAGTACTCGCAAACTTGGGTGCGCTATATGGCGAAGACCGCTACCGCATTTCCCCGCTGATTCAGCAATTGGCTTTTCAAGGAAAAAATATTCATGGCTGAACAAACTCCTGCACTGTCTGCTTCAGAAGCATTTCAGCTAGCGCAAGACGCAGCCCAGGCGATGTGGTCTCGCGACCATGTGGCGAAGGCTTTAGGTATGTCCCTAGAAGAAGTCAAGCCAGGCTATGCACGCCTTTCTATGGTGATTCGTCAGGACATGGTTAACGGCCATGCCATCTGCCACGGCGGCATGCTGTTCACCTTGGCTGATACGGCCTTTGCTTACTCTTGTAATAGCTATAACCAGAACACAGTGGCTTCCTCTGCACATATTGATTTTCTCGCCCCTTCATATATTTTCGACATGTTGGTGGCCGAGGCAACTGAGCGCTCACTAGGCGGACGGACCGGTGTCTATGACGTCACCATTAGCACGCGTACCGACACTGGCGAAATGAAAACTGTTGCTTTGTTTCGTGGCAAGTCAGCACGCATCAAGGGTGAAGTCACGGCCAGCCTCTCACAGGCCTAAAGCACTTCCGAACATTCGAAAAATACGACCATGAGGAGATACCGATGACCGTCAAAAAGCCAATCTTCGGCGAGCTTGAAGCAATTGAAACGGCTAGCCGCGACGAGATTTCTGCACTTCAACTCGAGCGCCTCAAATGGTCGCTACGCCATGCCTATGACAACGTGCCTTTTCACAAAAAAGCCTTTGATGAAACGGGTGTGCACCCCGATGACCTGAAGTCGCTTTCTGACCTGGCCAAGTTCCCTTTTATGACCAAGACTGCGCTGCGCGACAACTACCCCTTCGGTGTGTTTGCGGTGCCGCGCGATCAGGTCGTGCGCTTGCATGCGTCGAGCGGCACGACGGGAAAATCTATTGTGGTTGGCTACACCGCGCAAGACATTGAAAACTGGGCCAATTTGATGGCGCGTTCCATTCGTGCTGCGGGTGGGCGCAAAGGCGACATG
>SXSX01000151.1 GCA_005793295.1 Burkholderiales bacterium
CGCGACTGGCTGTATGTGAAAGACCATTGCAGTGCCATTCGGCAGGTTCTTGCCAAAGGCCGATTGGGCGAAACCTACAACATTGGAGGTTGGAACGAAAAACCCAACATTGAAATTGTGCATACGGTATGTGCACTGCTCGATGAACTTCGCCCGAGGACGGACGGTAAGCCCTATAAAGAACAAATTTCCTATGTGACGGATCGACCGGGTCACGATAAACGCTATGCCATCGATGCCAGTAAGATCAAAAATGAACTCGGGTGGGCGCCAGCGGAAACTTTCGAGACTGGAATTCGTAAAACGGTGCAGTGGTATCTTGACCATGCCCTTTGGGTTTCCCAGGTGCAAAGCGGAGCGTACCGCGAATGGGTCGATCAACATTACGGCCAATCGCCATGAAAATTCTGCTATTGGGTCGCAACGGCCAAGTCGGCTGGGAGCTACAGCGCAGCCTGTCGACTTTGGGCGAAGTAGTCGCTCTTGCAAGCGACTCCCATCACAACCCAGAAGGATTGTGTGGCGACCTCAGCGACCTCGACGGATTGGCTGAAACAGTTCGCCGGGTTGCACCCAAGGTCATCGTAAACGCCGCCGCCTACACCGCCGTGGATCGGGCTGAAACGCAAGCCGAATTGGCGCACACCGTCAACGCCAAAGCGCCCGCTTTACTGGCGGATGAAGCCAAGCAGTTGGATGCTTGGCTAATCTATTACTCCACCGACTATGTGTTCAATGGGAGGGGGTCAGCGCCCTGGCTTGAAGACGATGCGACAGGACCTTTGAGCACCTACGGACGCACCAAGCTTGAAGGCGAGAAAGCCGTTGCCACCTGGGCCAAACATCTCATTTTTCGCACCAGTTGGGTGTACTCCGCACGGGGCGGCAACTTTGTGAAAACCATGCTGCGTTTAGCCAGCGAAAGGGAGCAGTTCCAAGTCATTGATGACCAATGGGGCGCTCCGACTTCGGCTGAGCTCTTGGCTGATGTCACGGCTACTGCACTGCGTGCCTGCATGGGACAACCGGATCTTGCTGGTTTGTACCATTGCGCCGCCAGCGGTGAGACGAATTGGAATGCGTATGCGCGGTTTGTGGTTGCGCAAGCGAGCGCTTTAGGCGCTTCACTCAAAGCCACCTCCAGCAGCATTGACGCTATCCCTTCGGCCCAATACCCCACAGCAGCGGCACGCCCTTTGAACTCTCGGCTCAATTCGGATCGACTGCAATCCACTTTTTCACTACACTTACCACCGTGGCAGCAGGGCGTTGCACGCATGCTGCAAGAAGTACTAGGGGAGCAGAAAAAATGACATCGCAATTTACGGTTGAGCGCAAAGGGATTGTGCTGGCTGGCGGCTCAGGTACGCGTTTGTACCCCGCCACCCAAGTGGTCAGCAAGCAGCTCTTGCCAATTTACGACAAGCCCATGATTTATTACCCGCTGAGCACCTTGCTGCTTGCGGGGATCCGCGACATTCTCATTATTTCAACACCCCAAGATACTCCGCGTTTTGAGCAGTTGCTCGGCGACGGAAGCCAATGGGGGTTAGATCTCAGCTATGCCGTTCAACCCAGTCCCGATGGGTTGGCGCAGGCTTTTTTGATTGGAGAAAAATTTCTGAATGGCGCTCCCAGCGCACTCGTTTTGGGAGACAACATATTTTACGGACATGACTTTGCCACCCTGCTGCAGTCCGCTCGGGAACAGACTCAAGGCGCGACTGTGTTCGCCTATGCGGTTCAAGACCCCGAGCGGTATGGTGTTGTCGAATTCAATACCGCTGGCAAAGCTATCAGTTTGGAAGAAAAGCCACCGCATCCGAAATCACGCTATGCCGTGACAGGCCTCTATTTTTACGATACGCAAGTCGTAGAACTGGCTAAAAAAATTCAACCCTCCGCTCGCGGCGAATTGGAAATCACCGATCTCAACCGGCTGTACCTTGAACAAGGAACGCTCGATGTACAAACCATGGGCCGAGGCTACGCTTGGCTTGACACGGGCACCCACGAGTCGATGCTAGAAGCGAGCCAATTCATTCACACCATCGAAAATCGCCAAGGTTTGAAAGTCGCGGCACCCGAAGAAATCGTATGGCGTCATGGTTGGATTGACAACGCCCAACTTGAAGCGCTCGCCAAACCACTTGCCAAATCGGGATACGGACAATATCTGCTGCGCTTGCTCACCGAGAAGGTTTACTGATGAAGGTGACTGCGACCGCTATTGCCGATGTCCTTGTGCTTGAACCAAAGATCTTTGGTGATGACCGCGGGTTTTTCTTCGAAAGTTTCAACGCCCGCGTTTTCGCCCAAGCCACAGGCTTGAACGTGACCTTTGTCCAAGATAACCACTCGAAGTCTGCCCGCCATGTTTTGCGCGGACTGCATTACCAAACCCAGCAAGCGCAGGGCAAGTTGGTGCGGGTGGTGTCTGGTGAGGTATTTGATGTCGTTGTCGATGTTCGCCCAGAATCCCCAACCTATGGAAAATGGATAGGAGAAATTTTGTCTGCTCAGAACCACCGCCAAATGTGGGTGCCTCCAGGCTTGGCCCATGGCTTCTTGGTGCTTTCAGAAACCGCCGAATTTCTATATAAAACGACAGACTACTACGCACCAGAGTTCGAAAGGTGTATTGCTTGGAATGACAAAAAGCTCAATATCGATTGGCCCTTAAGCGGAGCGATGCCATCGCTTTCAGCGAAGGACGCCCTAGGACACGCCTTTTAGATTTATGCAAGCGCTTGGTTCCATCTCCAAGACGCATCTCTCAGGCACCATGCCTGCTGTCATTCACGCTTTGGTTTCCGCTGGGCTCATCACTTTGGACCAAGCCCAAGCCCTTTGGCAACAAGCAAAAACCAACAGTACCCAATTTATTACGGCGCTGATTGATTCGGGTGTAGTTACCTCATCTGCTCTGGCGCAAACCGTATCCAAAGCTTTTGCAACGCCCTTCTTTGATCTCGCTACCCTTGATCGCACAGCGCTTCCCACAGGGCTGATCGATGAAAAGATTTGTCTGGATCACCATCTCATTGTTTTAGGCAGCAAAAATAACCGTATAAGGATTGCCACCGCAGACCCCTCGAACAAAGAAGCATCCGAGGCGCTTAAGCGTTTGGCTCCACTGGACTTTGAATGGGTTGTGGTCGAGTTCGATCGACTTCGCCAATGGCTTACTGCAACTGCACGCAGCGAAAATCTGGCCCATGCGCTTGATTGGGATCGTTTCAATTTCGAATCGCTATCGGAACAAGCCGCTACCACGCAGGACGTCCCTGTGGTTCAGTTTTTAGAAAAATTGCTGGCCCACGCCGTTGACTTGAGGGCGTCCGACGTTCATCTTGAGCCTTATGAAAAAACCTACCGCGTCAGGTTTCGGGTGGATGGAGAACTCAGAGAAATCGCTTCTCCTCCATTGCATCTGAAGGAAAATTTAGCCTCTCGGATCAAAGTTTTAGCCCGAATTGATATTGCCGAAAAGCGCATTCCACAAGACGGCCGAATGAAGCTGAGTTTCCCCATTTTTGGGGCCATCGATTTTCGGGTGAGCAGCTTGCCTACGCTTTTTGGTGAAAAAATTGTGATCCGGATTTTGGATTCAAGCCATGTGCGAATGGGTATAGATGCATTGGGCTATGAAGAAGACGATAAAGAACGACTCTTTGCTGCCATACGCCGTCCCTTTGGAATGATTCTGGCAACGGGGCCCACTGGGTCAGGAAAGACAGTGTCGCTTTACGCATGCTTAGACCTCCTCAACCAAGCCGGGGTCAACATCATTACGGTAGAGGACCCTTCAGAAATTCATTTCGCAGGAATCAACCAGGTCAATGTTAATGAGAAGGCTGGTTTGACCTTTGCCACCGCCTTGCGGTCTTTTTTGCGCCAAGATCCAGACATCATCATGGTGGGTGAAATTCGTGATTTAGAAACAGCTGACATCGCAGTGAAGGCAGCCCAAACCGGGCATTTGCTTTTATCGACCTTGCATACCAATGACGCGCCTTCTGCGATTACGCGATTGCGCAATATGGGCGTGGCCTCTTTCAATATTGCTTCAAGCGTAGCGTTGATTACAGCCCAGCGCTTGGTTCGCTGCTTATGCAAGCATTGCAAAATTCCAGCGCATATTTCGTCAAAAATATTACTTGATGCCGGGTTTCATGCCAGTGATTTGGATGCCTCATGGCAGCCCTATCAGGCTGTTGGGTGCTCTCAGTGCCACAAGGGCTATAAAGGACGCATGGGAATTTTTCAGGTGATGCCCGTCAGCGAGGCCATTCAACGAATCATCCTGAGAGACGGTTCCGTTATCGAAATCGCCCATCAAGCGCAGCTGGAAGGCGTTCGTTCTTTAAGACAGTCTGGTTTGCTGAAAGTCAAACTTGGCCTCACTTCAATAACAGAAGTGTTGGCTGTTACGAACGCCTAGTCAACCCCATGGAACACGCGTTATTTGAATGGGTAGGTAAAGATCGCAACGGCGAAGTGGCCCGAGGCCAAACCCGCGCTCCGGATGCCGCCCAAGTCAAGGCGCTCTTGCATCGCCAAGGAATTGCCCCCTCCCGCATTCAAGAAAAAGGACCGCAACGCCTTGGTGCCATCAAAGGCAAAGAAGTCGCAGAGTTCACACGCCAACTTGCCACACTTTTTAAGGCTGGCGTGCCGGTGATTCAAGCCTTTGGCATTGCCGCGCACGGACATGCCAACCCGAACATGCGCGAAATGCTCGGAAACATCCGTGTTGACGTGGAAACGGGGTCATCTATGAGCGCCGCTTTTCGTAAATACCCCAAGTGTTTTGATACCCTGTATTGCAACGTCATCTTTGCAGGCGAAGTAGCTGGAATTCTGGACGAGTTGCTAGACCGCTTGGCAACCCATATGGAAAAAACGCAAGCGCTTCAATCCAAAATGCGCTCGGCATTCTTATACCCCTGCAGCATTTTGATCGTCGCTTTGGGTGTCTTGTCGGTCATGATGGTCTGGGTCATTCCGTCGTTCAAAACTGTTTTCTCCTCTTTTGGAAGTGACTTACCCACAACGACTTTATGGGTGATTGCAGTCAGTGATTTTTTTATTCGCAACGGTCTTTTCGTTCTTGCCATGGGTTGCGTGGCAATTTATTCCGTCGCCTGGTTTTGTCGCTCCAATGCGAATTTTCGCGCCGTGATGGACGGACTTATGCTGCGTTTGCCGATTTTTGGTTCACTCCTTCAAGAGTCATGTACCGCACGATGGACGCGAACTTTATCGACCATGCTCCAGGCCGGCGTCCCGATGGTGGAATCGCTTGACTGCGTTGGTGGCGCCTGCGGCAACCAGGTGTATGCTTTACGCACAGTGAAAATCAAACAACACGTATCAAGCGGCATGAGCCTAAGCGAAGCGATGGCCCAGTCCCGTATATTTGCACCTATGGTCGTCCAAATGTGTGCTGTTGGCGAAGACTCTGGTTCTTTAGACCACATGCTAAGCAAGGTTGCGGACTATTTCGAGACGCAGGTCGACCACCAAGTTGCAGGCTTATCGAGTTTGATAGAACCCATCGTTATTGTGGTTTTAGGAATACTCATTGGTTCCATCGTTGTCGCCATGTACCTGCCTATATTTAGCATGGGAAAAATCATCTAATGCCGCTTGAATTTTCTTGGCCCCTGGTTAGCCTTGCGGCTGCTTTAGGGCTTGTGGTCGGTAGTTTTTTGAATGTCCTGATTTACCGCTTGCCTCGCATGCTAGAGCGCGAGTGGGCCCGTGAATCCGCCCTGTACCAGACCACTGAAGTTCCCCAACATCCTCCATTGAATCTTTTTTTTCCTCGCTCCTACTGCCCGCACTGTGAGGCGCGTATTCGTTGGTATGAAAATATTCCTTTGGTGAGTTTCGTCGTGTTGCGCGGCAAATGCGCCCACTGCAATCACGCCATTGGCTTTCGCTACCCCGCCATCGAATTCTGTACCGCTGTTATTTTTGCGCTCTGCGCCGTCCGCTGGGGTTTGACGCCTGCGGACGGCGTGTGGTGTGTATTCAGTTCGGCATTGTTGGTATTGGCCTGCATTGACTGGGACACCCATTTACTACCTGACAGCATTGTTTTACCTTTGCTATGGCTAGGCCTGTTGAGTGCCAGTTGGGGATGGACCTCGGTTACTTTAGATTCTGCTGTGTGGGGCGCTGCCCTGGGTTATTTTTCTTTATGGTTGGTTTTTTGGTGCTTCAAATGGATCACGGGTAAAGAGGGAATGGGTTATGGAGATTTCAAATTATTGGCGTGTTTAGGCGCGTGGTTTGGGTGGCCCATGCTTTTGCCCATCGTGTTGATGGCCTCTGTCGCAGGTTCCTTGGTCGGTATTGCCTTGAAATTAAGCCATCGACTCGGCCCAGGTGAGGCCATTCCATTTGGTCCTTTTTTAGTAGGCGCTGGCTTTATCGCGATGGGATTATGAAAAAACCACCTTTAAGACTCGGCGTGACTGGCGGCATTGGCAGCGGCAAAAGCAGTGTCGCCCAGATTTTGGCGTCCATGGGGGCTGCCTGTATTGATGCAGATGCGATTTCACGGGCAACGACTGCCAGTGGGGGCCAAGCGATTCCTGCCATTGAGACAACCTTTGGTTCGGCCATGGTCAATACGCATGGGGCTTTAGAGCGCGAAAGTATGCGGGCATTGGTTTTCAAAGACCCCAGCGCCAGAGCCAAATTAGAAGCTATTGTTCACCCCTTGGTCGCGGCACAGATAGCCAAAGAAACAGCCTTGGCTTTGGCCCGTGAAGCGCCATGCTTGGTCTTTGATATCCCCTTGCTGGTCGAGTCACCGCGGTGGAGGAAGGTGTTAGACCGCGTTTTGGTTATTGACTGTAGCCCTCAAACTCAAGTTCAAAGGGTCATGCAGCGTAGCGGCCTATCTGAGCTTGAAGTCTCCAACATCATGCAGGCCCAAAGCAGTCGGCTGACTCGGCTGCAAGCCGCGGATTTGGTTCTTTTCAATGACGGTACAGATTTTGAGACAATCACGCAAACGCTTGAGGAATTAAGACCTTTCTTCGGGCTATGATTCGCCCACTGGAAAATTGAACGTGATCCTGTACGAATACCCATTTAACGAAAAAATTCGCACCTACCTGCGCTTAGAGCAGCTGTTCTCGCGTTTATTCAAGCTCATGGGACGGACCGATGAGATGGACCACCACTTTGCGCTGACTACCCTTTTTGAAATATTGAATGTCGGCGCACGCGCAGATCTCAAAACCGATGTGCTGAAAGATCTTGAAAAACAAAAGCAAGCCCTCAACGCCTTTCGCGACAATCCTGCCATTGCGACAGATGTGTTGGATGAAATTTTGGGACAACTCAGTGCGTGTTTCGCTGGATTAAGCGGAACCCTTGGGAAATTAGGGCAAGTGCTGACTGAAAATGATTGGCTCATGAGTGTCCGCAGTCGTGCGGGCATTCCTGGCGGAACCTGCGCCTTTGACCTTCCTGCTTACCATGCGTGGCAACAACAACCGTGGGAAGTAAGACAGCAAAATCTGCGTGAATGGGTCGAAACGCTTTTGCCGCTTTCACAATCCATTCAAGTCTTGCTCAACCTGTTGCGTGACTCTGGATCGCCTCAAAAAATGGTCGCCGCAGGCGGGCAGTTTCAGCAAAATTTGCCACAAGGAAAAACTGCTCAAATGTTACGCCTCTCCGTCGATCACAATTTAGGGATCATTCCCGAGATCAGTGGAAACCGACTGCTCGTGTCCATTCGGTTCATGCGCCACGAAGATGACAACCGGCTGCATGCGAGCAATGAAGACAGCCCTTTTGAAATGGCGTTGTGCTCCTAAGCGCCATGCAAGAAACACCGGAAGTTTTTCAGAAAATCGTACCCTGCCCCGCCTGCAAAGGCGACAGCCTGTACGCAAGCACCAACCCCTATCGGCCGTTTTGTAGTGCCCGCTGCAAAGCTCTCGATTTAGGGGCTTGGGCCAGCGAAGAATTTCGGATGGAAGCATCCAACCTGACTACCGACACGGAGGACCAATAACACCGAGGGTCAGGCCAGTACCGCGTTAGGCCTCAGGTTTTGCGTTCTTGCTTCAACCATTCCAAGACCGGTAATGCACCCGGCAAAATGGGACTCACCCCCACGGGAAAAATTGACCACGCATAGGACTGTTGCTCCTTCATTTGAAGTTCCCCTGACCACTGAGTCACTTTGAAGAAATGCAGTCGAACCAAGGCGTGGGGATAGTCCACTACCTCGACCTTCCACGCCTTAGCCTCGCCCATAGTGAGACCTAGCTCTTCGTGCAATTCGCGACTTAACGCCTCTTCAATGGATTCGCCTGCCTCTAACTTACCACCTGGAAACTCCCAGTAACCTGCGTAGGGCTTCCCCACAGGTCGCGAGGTCAGTAAAAAAGAACCGTCAGCTTGCATCAATACGCCAACAGCGACTTCAACCATAGGCCGGGCATCGCCCCCTTGACGCAACTGATCAGGATCAGCAACAAGACTGGGGGCTGTCACTTGGGACTGCGCCCAGAAAAATCTTTGGCAAATTGCCAGGCAACGCGTCCGCTACGTGAACCGCGTTCTAATGCCCACACCAAAGCTTCTGCTCGGGAAGCCTCAATTTGCGGCGCTAAAAAACCTAAAGAACGCAGCCACTGCGCCACAATCATCAGGTACTCGTCTTGGGTGAATGGGTAAAAACTAATCCATAAACCAAAGCGCTCTGAGAGAGAAATTTTTTCTTCTACGCCTTCGCCAGGATGAACTTCTCCCTCCGCCGTGTGGGTGTAAGTTAAGTTCTCCGCCATAAATTCCGGCAACAAGTGGCGGCGGTTGCTGGTGGCGTAAATCAAAACATTGGCAGACGTTTCTGAGACAGAACCGTCCAAGACGGATTTCAAGGCCTTGTAGCCAGGTTCGCCTTGGTCAAAGCTCAAATCGTCACAAAAAATGATAAATTTCTCAGACCGTTTTTCAATGACTTCGACAATATCAGGCAAGTCAACCAGATCGTCCTTGTCGATTTCAATCAAGCGCAAGCCCTGACTTGAAAACGTATTCAAGCAAGCGCGAACCAAAGATGATTTTCCGGTTCCACGGGCACCCGTTAAAAGTACATTGTTTGCAGTCAAACCCCGAACAAATTGATCGGTATTGCGCTGAATCTTTTCTTTTTGAACGTCAATTTCTTTGAGGTCATGGAGCTGCATAGGTCCGATGTGACGCACTGGAACGATATAGCCTTGGCCCGAGACACGCTTACGGTATCGAAAAGCCACCGAAGCGCTCCAATCGGGTTGTTCGATATCCAATCGCAACGATGACTCCACTCGCCCCATGAATTGTTCTGCGCGCAAAAGAAAATCAGTCAGTCTCATCGCTACTTCAACCCCCACTTAGGATCGGTAATCCGCGTTAATGGTGACGTACTCGTGGCTAAAGTCACACGTCCAAACCGTGTGGGTCGCACTTCCACGTCCGAGATTCACCCGAACGGTGATTTCGCTTTGTTGCATAACCCGTTGACCATCCGCCTCTTGGTAGTTCGGATGCCGACCGCCATGGGTTGCAACATGCACCTCATCTAAATAAAGCTCAATCAGGCTCTGGTCCAAATCTTCAATGCCAGCGTAACCCACTGCAGCCAAAATTCGGCCTAAGTTGGGATCGCTCGCATAAAACGCGGTTTTAACCAAAGGAGAGTGGGCAATGGCGTAGGCGACTTGGCTGCACTCTTGTACTGAGTTACCACCTTCGACCTGCACCGTCATAAATTTGGTCGCACCTTCACCGTCCCGAACAATGGCTTGCGCCAGTTGTCTTGCAACTTCCATTAGCGCATTGAAAAACAATTGCCCTTCTTTGCTTTGCAAAGATTCAATGCGCGCATTGCCGGCCTGATGCGAAGCGACCACCACCAAGGAGTCATTGGTTGAGGTATCCCCGTCCACCGTAATGCGATTGAAAGAGCCTTCAGCCAACGCAGTGGTTATGTACTGCATGAGCGCGGGGTTCACGCAAGCGTCGGTTGCGATAAAACCCAACATGGTGGCCATATTGGGCCGAATCATGCCTGCACCTTTGCTGATCCCCGTAATCGAAACCAGTTTTCCGCCAATGTCGACCTGCGCACCAAAGGCTTTAGGCGCCGTGTCCGTCGTCATGATGGCCTGTGCGGCGTCAAGCCAATGGTCTACTTTCGCATTTGCAATCGCACCATCCAAGCCGGCAATGATGCGTTCGCTGGGCAGCGACTCCATGATGACGCCGGTAGAAAACGGAAGGATCTGACTGGGTTTGACTTTTAAACGCTCAGCTAAAGCTTCGCATGTGTTTCTTGCTCTCGCTAGACCGTCGGCCCCGGTGCCAGCGTTAGCGTTTCCCGTATTCACCAACAAAGCGCGAATTTCTTCACCCTGCCCTAAGTGAATTTGACAAATCTGAACGGGAGCTGCGCAAAAACGGTTTGTCGTAAATACCCCGCCTACGCTGCATCCTGGGTCCAATATAAAAACGCTCAAGTCTTTTCGACCTTGCTTGCGAATACCCGCTTCCACAATCCCTATTTTGACGCCGGCAATAGGAAATAAGCTCTTCGTATTGGGGGGAGGCAAATTGACCGACATTGCAATAGCCTTTAAGCGAGTTTGCCGTGGCAAAACTTGTATTTTTTCCCAGTTCCGCAGGGGCAAGGGTCATTGCGACCGACCCTTGGGACCGCCGGCACAAGTCCTGTTGCCAATGCTTCGGCAAGCGTTGTTTGTGCTTCGCCGGTTTCGGTGGGGGCGGTGTAAGTGATGTTGTTGATATTTTCACCACGTGACTCCAAAGCTTGGGCGGCCTCTTCAATTTGCTCACTGGACTGAATGCGCACCGTCATCAGTGTCTTGGTTACATCATTTTTCACCGAGTCCAGCATTTGTCCAAAGAGTTCAAATGCCTCGCGCTTGTACTCTTGCTTAGGTTGCTTTTGCGCGTAGCCGCGCAAATGAATACCTTGGCGCAAATAGTCCAAAGCACTTAAATGGTCGCGCCACTGTGAGTCTATGGTTTGGAGTAACACCATGCGCTCAAACTGGGTAAAACTCTCAGCACCGACTTGCGCAATTTTTTCAACAAAGGCCGCATTGGCTGCTGTCACCACCGCATTCAAAACATCTTCATCGCTAATGGCAGATGCATTGGTGATCAATGACTTCAAATCTAATTCAATCTGCCATTCATCGCGAAGAACGCTTTGCAGACCCGGGATATCCCATTGCTCTTCGACCGATTCCACCGGAACGAACTGATGCACCAAATCTTGAAAACTACCCTCGCGCAGGGCGGCAATTTGGGCATTGAGGTCTGAGGCATCCAAAATGGCATTGCGTTGCTGATAAATCACCTTGCGCTGGTCATTGGACACATCATCGTATTCCAGCAACTGCTTAC
>SXSX01000152.1 GCA_005793295.1 Burkholderiales bacterium
AGCCGATTCAAACCGTGATGCGCCGCTACGGTTTGCCCCAACCGTATGAACAGTTGAAAAAATTTACACGGGGCGAAACCATGACCCAAGAACTCATGCGGGGTTTTATTGCCGCGCTTGAGATTCCCGAGGCAGAAAAACAACGCCTCTTGGCGATGACGCCTGCCAGCTACACCGGCAAAGCGGCAGACTTAGCACGCCGCGTTTAATGAACTCGCTGCGTTTAGTCAGGCGCTGAGGTCTTCAAAGCCAAAGCCCGTTCATACAAGGCATTGCGCGGCTCCCCGCTGATATCGGCGGCGAGTTTCACGGCGGTTTTTAACGGCAATTGCTCCAACAGCAATTTCAACACTCGGTCGTCATGGGCGACTTCTTGCGTCGCAGGTGCTGGGTGCAAGACCAAAGCAAACTCACCGCGTAACCGATTGGCATCGTTTGCCAACCACTGAACGAGCGCATCTGCACGTAGCGTCGCAATTTCTTCAAACTGCTTGGTCAACTCACGCCCGACCGTCACCCAGCGCTCGCCTAACACCGCCAACGCTTGGGCCAAGGCTTCGATCCGGTGCGGCGCTTCTAACAAAACCACCGCATGGGTTTCGCCTGCCAAAGCCGCTACCGCATTAGCGCGCTCGCCAGCCTTCGTTGGTAAAAACCCAGCGAACACAAACCCACTGCCGCGCTCGCTGTCTTGCAGAACTCCCGCCGCACTCACAACCGTTGTCACGCTGCTCGCCCCTGGTAAGGGCACAACACGTAAGCCTTGAGCGCGTACTTGCGCCACCAATCGCGCTCCGGGGTCGCTCACGCATGGCGTTCCCGCATCACTCACGTATACCACCCGCTGACCCAAACGCAAGCGATCGACCACGGTATGGGCGGCCTCTTGTTCGTTGTGTTGATGCACCGCTAAAGTCTGTGCGCTGTTTTTTTCGATGCCATAGGCGCGCAGCAGCGCTTGCGTGTGGCGGATGTCTTCACACGCCACCGTATCTGCTAACTGTAAAACGTGCAACGCCCGCAGGCTGATGTCAGCTAAATTTCCAATCGGTGTAGCCACCACATACAACGTACTTTGCGGATAATGTTGCGAACCAGCCGCTTCAAAAGCGGCCCCAAGGGCAGAGATAAAAGAAGCACTCACAAATGGGATTCCTTCCAGACAACACCCAACATACCAGTACCAAACGCATCGGCGATGCGGCGGAAGACGAGGCTTTGCAGTATTTGCAAGCCCAAGGCTTTCGCTTGGTGATGCGCAATTATCGGACGCCCGGGCGCGGCGGCGGTGAAATTGATTTGATCATGCAAGACCAAGACACTACTTTGGTGTTTGTGGAGGTCCGCAAACGCAAGTCCACGCGCCACGGCGGGGCCGCTGCCAGCGTGGGCCGCGTCAAACAAAGGCGCATTGTGTTTGCTGCGCAGTTTTACCTCTTGAAACTGCGCACCCTTCCGCCTTGCCGATTCGATGTGGTGGAAGTCACGCCCGACGGTCTGACCTGGCTCAAAGCCGCTTTTGACGCATCCTAAGTTTTCTTTTGTCTTGGCCACACGGTATCATTGCAACCATGCTTGAACAACGTATTGAACAACACTTCATTGACAGCGCTGATCTGAAATACCAAAGTGCGCAAGTCTTGAGCAAACCCATTGCTGCGGCCATTCAGGCCATGCTGGCCTGCGTGACCAGTGGCGGCAAGGTCTTGGCCTGCGGTAACGGCGGCTCGGCAGCCGACGCCCAGCATTTTTCTGCTGAATTCGTGGGTCGCTTTGAGCGCGAGCGCCCTGAGCTTGGCGCGATTGCGCTGACCACCGACACGTCCATCATTACCGCGATTGCCAACGATTACGATTTCAACGCGATTTTTTCACGCCAAGTGCGTGCGCTCGGACAACCCGGCGATGTGTTGCTGGCGATTTCTACCAGCGGAAATTCTGCCAATGTGCTCGCAGCCATCGAAGCGGCCCACCAGCGCGAGATGGTGGTAGTCGGTTTAAGTGGGCGCGGCGGCGGCAAGATGGCCCAGGTGTTGCGCGATACCGATGTGCATATTTGCGTGCCCCACGATCGCACCGCCCGCGTTCAAGAAGTTCATATCCTGGCGCTGCATTGCATTTGCGATGGCGTCGATGCCCAACTGATAGGCGACCAAGAAAGCAATCCATGAAATTAGTGTTCCGCCCTCTGGCCTTAGGCCTGCTTATTGTCAGCGCTGCCTCTCAACTCACCGCTTGTTTTCCTTTAGCCGTGGGCGGCGCAGTGATGACCGGTATGGTCGCCACTGACCGACGCACCTCCGGCACCGTGGTGGAAGACCAAGCCATCGAATTGAAAGCCGGCAGCCGCATCCGCGACAGCCTCGGTGACCGCGCGCACATCAACATCACCAGCTTCAATCGCCAAGTGTTGATCACAGGCGAGGCGCCCAACGCCAAAGACAAGGCCTTGGTTGCTCAGATTGTGCGTAACGTGGAGAACGTAGAGTCCACCGTTGACGAAGTCGCAGTCATGGGCAATAGCAACTTGAGCGAACGCTCCAGTGATCTCATCATCACCGGACGCATTAAAGCGTCATTACTGGACTCCAAGGACATTTTTGGAACCGCCTTCAAAGTCACTACCGAACGCGGCGTGGCCTTTCTCATGGGCCGCGTCACCGAGCGCGAATCCAAGCGGGCCACCGAGGCGGTCAGCGTGATTCCCGGGGTGAAGAAGGTTGTTCGGGTGCTGGAAATTATTTCAGAAGACGAGCTTGCGCGTTCCCAAAACGCACCTCCGAAAAAATAAGCACTCTTGAACCGCTTTCGAATGGGCCTATTGGCCCATTTTTATTTCAGGCGTTTAATCAAGCTCGACGTGTCCCAACGCTTACCGCCCATGTGCTGGACATCGGCGTAAAACTGATCCACCAACGCAGTCACGGGTAAGCGAGCACCGTTGGTTTTAGCTTCATCGAGCACCAACCCCAGATCTTTGCGCATCCAGTCCACCGCAAAACCAAAATCGAATTTGCCTGCCACCATAGTTTTTCCGCGGTTGTCCATTTGCCAGCTCTGGGCTGCGCCCTTGCCAATCACATCCAACACCAGGTTCATGTCCAAGCCAGCGTGTGATCCAAAAGCCACCGCTTCGCTTAAGCCTTGAACCAAACCTGCAATCGCAATTTGGTTGACCATTTTTGCCAATTGGCCTGCACCGCTTTCGCCGATCAAAGTAAAAGCCCGTGAGAAAGCCATGCCCGTGCTTTGCACTTGATCAAAAGCCGCCTGCGTTCCACCACACATCACCGTCAACATGCCGTTTTGCGCGCCTGCTTGGCCGCCGGAAACAGGTGCATCGACAAACTCTAAACCGAGATTGTGAGCGGCTTGGCTTAGTTCACGGGCAACCGACGCTGACGCCGTGGTGTGATCCACAAAAATAGTGCCAGGACGCATACCGGCAAATGCACCATCCGCGCCCAAAGTCACGCTGCGCAAGTCGTCGTCATTGCCAACGCAGCAAAAAACGATGTCGGCTTGCATTGCCGCTTCACGCGGTGTCGCTGCGAAACCTTGCGCTCCTTTGGGGCTGACATCTGCCGCAAATTCAGCCACCCACGCCTGGGCTTTGGCTGGAGTGCGGTTGTACACCGTCACTCGGTGTCCCGCCTTCGCCAAATGACCCGCCATGGGGTAGCCCATCACGCCCAGGCCAATAAAGGCAACCGATTGCGCTTGCGAGGATTCGTAGGTTTTAGCGTTCAAAGAAGACGGTTGGGTCATGGAATTTCCTAAGTTGTCAATTAAAAGTTCTCTGGCATTTTGGCATTGCTGCGGGCTACGTCCAAAGAGATGCGCTGCTCGCGTACCAAGGCCATTAAATGTTGGTCCAAGGTTTGCATTCCCAAAGCGCTGCCCGTTTGCATCGCAGAATACAGCTGCGCAATTTTGCCTTCTCTAATTAAATTACGCACAGCAGGAGTTCCTACCAAAATTTCGAAAGCCGCTAAGCGACCATCGCCGGTTGGCGTGGTGCACAAGGTCTGAGAGATCACGGCCAGCAATGACTCTGACAACATCGTTCGCACCATGTTTCTTTCATCCCCGGGAAACACATCAACGATGCGATCGATGGTTTTGGCAGCACTGGCGGTGTGCAGACTCGCTAACACCAAATGCCCGGTCTCTGCCGCCGTAAGGGCGAGGCGAATGGTTTCCAAATCGCGCAATTCGCCAATCACAATCGCGTCTGGGTCTTCACGCAAAGCAGAACGTAACGCTTGAGAAAACCTCTGGGTGTGTGTACCCACTTCGCGTTGGTGTACCAAACTTTTTTGGGAACCATGAACAAACTCAATCGGGTCTTCAATCGTCACGATGTGGCCACGGTGGTGCGCGTTGCGGTAGTTCGTTAATGCCGCGAGCGTGGTTGATTTGCCTGAACCGGTAGGGCCCGTCACCAAAACCAAACCCTGCGGCTTCAAGGCCAACTGCGAAAAAAGTTCTGGTGCACCGAGCTGTTCCAGCGTCAAGATTTCGCTCGGAATAAAGCGAAACACGGCGCCTGCGCCTTGCAACTGGGTAAACGCATTGACCCTAAAACGGTTGGCGTTCGGCGCCACACAGGCATAGTCCAATTCCCATTGCGCGCTAAATGCATCGCGCTGCGTTGGGGTCATGGTGGCTACCAATAGGGCGCGGATTTCCTGATCGCTCAAGGCCGGCAATTCCGTGCGCCGTAATTCGCCAAGCACCCGCAACATTGGCGGTAAACCCGCGGAAAGATGCAAATCCGAGGCGTGGCTGTCCACGCATAGTCTGAGTAGTTGAGAAATATCCACGGCCACGCTCCCTTTTTTTGCATTATCCTCATCCGCATGCCCCACCCCACCACGATTTCTACCCAACTGCACCAAGTTCAAGAACGCATGCATCAGGCTTGCGAGAAAGCGGGGCGTGATCCCCGCTCGGTGCGCCTGCTTGCCGTGTCTAAAACGTTTGTTGCTTCCCAAGTAGCAGAAGCCTTTGCCGCAGGCCAAACCGCTTTTGGTGAAAACTACATCCAAGAAGCCGTTGAAAAAATCGCGGCGCTTGCACACCTTCCCTTAGAGTGGCACTGCATCGGCCCCATTCAGAGCAATAAAACGCGCTTGGTAGCAGAGCATTTTGATTGGGTGCATTCGGTAGACCGCTTGAAAATCGCTCAACGCTTGAGTGAACAGCGCCCCGATAATTTAGCGCCTTTGAATATTTGCCTGCAAATCAATATCGATGGTGGCCCCACCAAATCAGGTGTTGCGCCCGAGGAGGCTTTAGCTTTAGCGCTAGCGGTCTATCAGTTGCCCCGCTTGCGCCTGCGCGGCATCATGACCATCCCCGAGCCTAGCGAAAACTTTGCCAGCGCCAGCAAAGCCCACCGTGACGCCCGCGCTTTGTTTGATGCCCTCTGCCAATCGGGCATGGCGCTAGACACCATGTCGATGGGCATGAGCGCAGACCTCGAGGCCGCGATTGCCGAGGGCAGCACGATGGTGCGTGTGGGCTCCGCAATTTTTGGCGGACGGGCTTAGCGCAGCAGCGGTAAATAAATGGGTTGCCCTCAAGCGCGACCTGGAATTGCAGCCAGCAGCTGTTCGACATGTGCCTTGGCTTTTTCGAGCGAAGCCGCACTGCCCGTCAGGTACATGCGGCCGCTGGCACCGATCATGCTGCACTCGACCAAGGTGAGGTCGGGCGCGACTTTTTCGGCTTCATTGGCCATGTGGGCACCGAACAGCGCCGGGGCCACTTCCATCAGCAGCATATGGTCGCCGGGCAGCACCATGCTGGCTTGGCGTGTTCGGTTCATCAACACGGCGTGCTGATCGGTCACGTTTTCCAGAATGTCGCTGTACAGCAATTGCGGGCGCAACTGGTCTTCGGCTTTGGCGCCCATCCAGTCCAGGATGACCTGTCCTGCACGCTTGAGCGCCGCACCGTCGTTGCTGTGCAACTCCAGCACGCCAAACTGCCGCTCGACCGCCAGAATGCCAGGCTCCAGTGTGGGCTCGGCTTTCAGGGCCAAATCGATCACGCGCTGGATGGACAGCCCGGGG
>SXSX01000153.1 GCA_005793295.1 Burkholderiales bacterium
CGGGCTAAGTTTTGGCGGCTTGCGCTGCTGCTTTTTGCAGCCTCGGCTAAGAAGCCTGCGAGTTTGAGGCGCTGGGCTTCTCCCCCAGACAAAGTAGGTACGGGTTGCCCTAGCTTCACGTATTCCAAGCCGACATCCACGATGGGTTGGAGTGCTCGAATGACATCGCGGTCGTTGGCAAACCATTTCGCCGCTTCGCTTACTGTGAGATTGAGCACGTCGGCAACATTAAAGTGAATCGTTGGTTCTGAGAAATTGGAATCTGACCCCGAATGGGGGGCTGGCGGTAGGCGGCGCTCGATGGTGACTTCCAAAATTTCAGGGCGGTAACGTTTGCCGTCGCAATCGGGGCAGCGCAGATAGACGTCACTTAGAAACTGCATTTCAATGTGCTCAAAGCCCGAGCCGCCGCACGTGGGGCATCGGCCGTCGCCGCTGTTGAAACTGAATTTGGAGGCGGTGTAGCTGCGCTCACGCGATAACGGAGCCTGGGCAAATAGTTCGCGGATCGAGTCCCATGCGCCTACAAAGCTGGCCGGGTTAGATCGGGCGGTTTTACCGATGGGTGACTGGTCAACGAAGACCACTTCGCTCAAGAGTTCTGCGCCTAGCAAACGGCTGTGCGCTCCAGGGGTTTCGGTTGACTTGCCAAAATGACGTAGCAAGGCTGGAGCTAAAACGTCTTGTACCAGTGTGGATTTTCCGGAGCCACTCACGCCGGTAATACACACCAGGCGTTGCAAAGGAATTTCAATCGAGACGTTTTTTAGGTTGTGTTGCGTCGCCCCTTCCAAAACGAGGCGGGGCGTGTTGTCGCCCACCATGCGTTTAAAGCCCATGCCGACTTGTTTGCGCCCGCCCAAGTAAGCGCCCGTGAGCGTGTCGGCGCTTTTCAAGGCCTCGGTGCTGCCATCAAAAACAATGTGCCCACCTTTCTCACCGGGGCCAGGGCCCATGTCGATCATCCTATCGGCTGACAACATGACCGCCGGGTCGTGTTCGACCACCACCAAGGTGTTTCCTGCATCACGCAGGCGTTGCATGGCCACAATAATGCGGTGCATATCGCGGGGGTGCAACCCGATGCTCGGTTCATCTAAAACAAACAGGGTGTTGACCAAGGACGTGCCTAAGGCCGTGGTCAGGTTAATCCGTTGGACTTCCCCGCCGCTGAGCGTTCGGCTTTGGCGGTCAAGCGTGAGGTAGCCAATCCCCACATCGCACAGGTACTTTAAGCGCGTGGTGATTTCTTCTAGTAAGAGCTTGAGTGTTTTTTGATCGGCCTCAGAAGCATGGATATCCACCGTGCTCAGACGGGTAAAAAAGAGATGCAAGCGCGAAAGCGGCATGAGCATCAAATCATGCAAACACAAGCCTGGTAACGCTTCCAATTGGGCGCGGCTCCATTGCACGCCTTGGGGCATAAAACGTTTCTCTGAAGGCAGCACCGCTTTGGCATCGGCTAAGTTTCCAATGCGCCAAAGCAAGCTCTCGGTTTTTAAGCGCGCACCGCCGCAGCTGCTGCACGGCGTGTAACTGCGGTACTTTGACAGCAGCACCCGAATGTGCATTTTGTAGGCTTTGGTTTCTAAGTATTCAAAGAACCGGTCTACCCCAAACCAGTGTTGGTTCCATTTCCCATTCCACTGGGGCGATCCTTTGAGAACCCAGTGTTGATGCTCCGGCGTGAGTTTGTACCAAGGCGTATCGCGTGGAATTCCCGCAGCTTCCGCGTGGCGCATTAAATCGTCTTGGCATTCTTGCCATGCCGGCGTTTGCATGGGCTTGATCGCCCCTGCACGCAAAGTGAGCTTGTCGTTAGGAATCACCAAGCCGTAATCCACTCCCACGACGCGTCCAAATCCACGGCAGGCTTCACAGGCCCCCACCGCCGAGTTAAACGAAAACATGGAGGCTATCGGGTCGTTGTAGCGCAAATCGCTGGCTGGACAATGCAAGCCCGTAGAAAAGCGCCAATGGGAAGAATGGGACTCTGACCCCAGTTCCGACCCCGGCTCGTCGTAGTACACATTCAGTCGGCCGCTGCCGCGTTTGAGAGCGAGTTCGATTGCATCTAACGCCCGCGCTTTTTCGGTGCCTTCCATGCGAAAACGGTCGGCCACGACATCAAGAACTTTGCGCTCGCCGACCTTGCGCTCTGCATGAACCCGCGTAAAGCCGCTGGCGCTAAGCCACTGCGTGAGTTCCTCAGCGCTGGTATCGGCAGGCAGTTCGACCGGAAAGGTAACGATCAATCGCGGGTTGTGGGCTTCGAGGGCGCGGCTGACGAGGGTGCTGTAAATCGACTCGGGCGTGTCGTGTTGAACGGGCTGGGCCGTGACTTTGTCAAACAAGTGGCCGGCGCGGGAGAACAAAAGTTTCAAATGGTCGTTGAGCTCCGTCATGGTGCCCACGGTGGAGCGGCTCGATCGCACGGGGTTGGTTTGGTCAATCGCAATCGCAGGGGGAACGCCTTCCACCTTGTCAACCGCAGGCTTGTCCATGCGGTCTAAAAATTGGCGTGCATAAGCCGAGAAAGTTTCCACATAGCGCCGCTGGCCTTCGGCATACAGCGTGTCAAACACCAAGCTGGATTTGCCAGAGCCGCTGGGCCCGGTGACCACGGTCAGTTCACCCGTGCGGATGTCGAGATCAATATTTTTGAGATTGTGCTGTCGCGCACCGCGAATGCGGATGGTGCCTTGGGACATAGGGGCTTGCTTTCCTAGGAGGGAGAAGCATTCTAGGCAGATCAAGATGACCTTGGTGTGGCAATTCCCATTGCCTCACACCAAGATCATGGGGCGATTATTTCGCTTCGCTGGCAGCAGCAGCGGGTGCCGCGGCAGCGGGCGCCTCGGTGTGGCTGGTGTCGCCATGCTTTTCGCCGCCCATGTCAATATCCCCGCCCTTGCTCAAGATGAACAAAGCCAAGCCGGCAAAAATCGCAAAACCCACAATTATTTTCCACATACCATTTCTTTCATAAAAAAGGCTCCCATAAAGAGAGCCTGGAAATTGCCCCAGCCATGACAGCTGGGGCGTTAACTCATCGAACGGATAAATTAATCGTTGGCGTAAATGTCAACGTCTTTGGTTTCTTTGATGAACAAGCCACCAATCACCACGGTTGCGCCCGCAATGATGATGGGGTACCACAAGCCGTTGTACATGTTACCGGTCTGCGCCACGATAGCGAATGCAGTGGTAGGCAACAAGCCGCCAAACCAGCCGTTACCGA
>SXSX01000154.1 GCA_005793295.1 Burkholderiales bacterium
GGTAAAGCCTACAGCGCCAAACTCACCCAAGCGCAGGTTGACAAAGGGCGCATGAACCCACAAGGCTAAAATCAACTTCTTTCCCTGATTCATGCCACCGCAGATGTCAAAGACCTGCAAGACTGCGATCTGATCATTGAAGCTGTTTTTGAGAACCGTGAACTCAAAGCAAAAGTCACCCAAGAGGCTGAACCACTTCTCAAAGCAGGGGGATTTTTTGCCTCTAATACCTCGACCCTGCCGATCAGCGGACTGGCCAAAGCCAGCCATGCGCCCAACAAGTTTGTTGGCATTCATTTTTTCAGCCCGGTGGACAAAATGAAATTGGTTGAAATCATCCGAGGTCAACACACCGATGATGAAACCGTGGCCAAGGCCTTTGACTACGTTCAATCGATTGGGAAAATTCCGATCGTGGTGAACGACTCGCGTGGGTTTTTTACCAGCCGAGTGTTTGGTACCTTTGTGATGGAGGGCGCGGCCATGCTGGGCGAAGGCATACCAGCGGCGGCGATTGAAAACGCAGGCGTGCAGTGCGGGATGCCTGTGGGCCCCTTGGCTGTGCTAGATGAAACGGCTCTGAGTTTGAGTGTGCATGTGATGGAGCAAACCATGGCAGACATGCAAGCCGAAGGAAAAACCTATACCCCGACCCCAGGCCAAGTCTTGGTCGCCGAGATGGTTAAAAAACACCATCGCTCGGGCCGTGCCGCTGGCGCAGGGTTTTACGAGTACCCCACTGAGAAAGGCGCCAAGAAACAACTTTGGAGCGGCCTCAAGGCCTTGTATGAAAAAGAGCAGGCTTGGGATATTCAAGACCTCAAAGACCGTTTGCTGTACCGCCAGGCGGTAGAGACAGCCCGCTGCCTCAGCGAAAACGTGCTGACCTCGGTTCACGATGCCAATATTGGCTCCATCTTTGGCATTGGATTTCCAGCGTGGACCGGAGGCGCAATGCAGTTCATCTACGGCATGGGCATGGATGTTTTTGAAACGCGATGTGCTGCGCTGGCAAAAAAATATGGCGCAGGTTTTGTATTAAGTGATGCCGTGAAAGCCAGTATTCGCAAGTTTGAACCTGTGTATTGACGCAGAGGCGACTGAAAAAATCCTTAACCATACACCAGTGTCTGCAATAATGAACGCCACGATCTGAACTTGGAGAAGCGGCCTATGCGACACATAAAAACCTGGATACTGGGATTCATCGGACTGGCTTTGATCTTGGCAAGTTTGGTTTGGGCGTTTCAACGCGAAGTCGCCACAGCGCTGATGAAACGCGTAGCCCATACGCAAGTGGGACGCAACACCGTCGCTGGTTTGCCTGACGGTTTGCATTTGGCATTGTGTGGAACCGGCTCACCGTTTCCTGACCCTTCCCGGGCCGGCCCCTGCTCAGCCATCATCGCAGGCAAGCGAATTTTTTTAGTAGATGCGGGTGAAGGGGCGGCAAAAAATCTGGGCTATATGGGCATTCCCGGTGGCCAGGTTGAGGCGCTTTTCTTAACGCACTTTCACTCCGACCATATTGATGGCCTGAGTCCCATCATGCTCCAGCACTGGGGACTGGGAACTGCGACCGCGCCGCTTCCCATCTATGGCCCCGCTGGCGTAGACAAGGTCGTTGATGGATTTCGCTCTGCCTATGTTCTAGACTTTGGATACCGCGTATCTCACCACAGTGAAAAAATCCTTCCATCGAGTGGCAGCGGGGGCAAAGCGTTTCCCTTTGCACTGCCCCCCGTCGGGCAAGGCGATGCGGTTGTCATCCTCGACGACAAGGGCCTGAAAGTCACAGCGTTTCGCGTCAACCATGCTCCCGTGGAACCTGCGGTCGGTTACCGTTTTGATTACCAAGGCCGATCGATTGTCATCACCGGAGACACGATCAAAACACCGTCCGTTGTGACCATTGCCCAAGGGGCTGATATTTTGTTGCACGAAGCCTTGCAACCCAAATTGGTCAACATCTTAGAGGGCGAATTTAACGGCAAGGGCATGCCCAATATGGGCCACGTGATGCGCGATATTTTGACTTACCACACCACCCCCGAAGAAGCCGCACAACAAGCCAACGCAGCGCAAGTCAAACAACTGGTGTTTAACCATATCGTTCCACCCATGCCTTTTGCGTTTGCCTATCCTGCCTTCGTTGGTGATGCCGCAAAATTTTTCAAAGGACCGATGACTGTGGGGGAAGACGGTATGCTGTTTAGCTTGCCTGCCAACTCTACTGAAATCATTCAAAAGCGCTTGAACTAAGCGCAGTTTTAACCATGCCCAACCAAACCCATTGGAGCGCTCGCGCCAAACGCATTGGCATCGCCGCTTTGCTTTACCTCGGTGCAGGTGCCGTAGGCCTTGGTTCTGCAGTTTGGGTTCTCAAAAATGCAGCGTGGATGAATCCCTCGGTAGAAGTTGGGGCATGGCGTGCGAATATGCATGCAGGCAGCTTGGACGCGGGGATGTACACCCGTGCCACGGTTGCTGTCAATGCCTTGCTAGCGCTTGGGCGGGATGAAACCATGTATTTCGTTGCGACGCGCGATGATGCGGGCCACAGCCTCCAATCACAATGCAATTACCGCATCAGTGGCACGCCACCAAAGGCACGTTGGTGGAGTATTACGGCCTATGCCGATGACATGTTTTTATTTGACGCGCCCAACGGCAACTACAGTCTCAACGGCAGCACGGCCCAACTGAACGCCGCTGGAGACTTTTCATTCACCACCGGTCCAATCGCTCAGGGCGATAGTTACTGGCTGCCTACGCCAGGACGCCGAGGTCTGCTCTTAACATTGCGTTTGTACAACCCAGAGCCCACGTTACAAGCCGCACCCCAGGCCTTGCAGGCCCCGTCCATTCAGCGCATTGGGGACTGCGCATGAAGAATTTCACCACACCCCAACGGCTTTGGTTTTATCGCCTCTTGACCTTGTTGGTCACCGCCATACTGGTTCATTTGCTCGCGGTTTGGGCCGCGCCACGACTCATCATGCAGGTGCTGATGCACGGGCCGATGGCACAAAAGATGAATATGCAAAACCAAACGGCCTTTCCTGAAGCAGTCACAGCCCGCTCGCGCTCGGTGGTGATGCCCAGTCCAGATTTACTTTACTCGGTTTGTGCATTTGATCTTTCTAGCGGCCCGGTGCGAATCACTGCCAACCCCAAACTCAAAAACTATTGGTCTATCGCCCTGTACAGCGCCAACAGCGATAACTTTTTTGTTCGCAATGACCGACAAGCGCAAGGCAAACCGGTCGACCTCTGGCTGGTTTCGGATACGGGCGAAGCCCTTAACAAAGATGTCCCCTCCAATGCAGAAGTCGTAGTGAGCCCATCGCGCAGCGGTTTTTTACTGATGCGGGTGTTGACAACGGATTACGCAAAAGAAAAATCCTTGGTGGAACCCGCAAGGCGCACCCTTGTGTGTAGCAAAGTCTAAAAACAAAGCGTTAAAGGGCCCAATGACCGCAGCGAATCCAAAGTTTCCAGACATTTCGCCAAGCCCTCGCCCATCCTCTGTCACCGATCTTTTCGTGTCATTTTCTTGGCTGGCGATGCAAGGCTTTGGGGGCGTACTCGCAATCGTTCAACGCGAGTTGGTTGAAAATAAAAAGTGGCTCAGCACCGAAGAATTTATAGAAGATTGGGCCGTCGCTCAAATCATGCCAGGGCCCAATGTGGTCAACATTGCACTCATGATTGGAGACCGTTTTTATGGCTGGCGCGGCGCTTTGGCAGCGCTCGCGGGCATGATGGCACTCCCACTGGTAGTCGTACTGGCCTTGTCAGTCGCCCTGGCAGGAATTTCGCACGAACCTATGGTCCAAGGTGCGCTTAAAGGCATGGGAGCGGTGTCGGCGGGATTGATTGCTGGCACTGGGCTCAAACTCATTTCTGCATTGAAATCCAACCCCATGGGTCGTATAGCCTGCTTTGTCTTGGCGATGCTTACCTTGGTTGCCGTCGCTGTGCTGCATATTCCTTTGGCCTGGGTTTTGATCGGCCTGGGCATTCCCGGATTTTTATGGGCATACCGAACGCTGTCAAAAAGCGATTCCCATGAGAAGGCTTCTTCTTGATGCACGCTTTTGCTTGGAGTGATTGGTTCACCCTTTTTTTACACTTCGTATCTTTGTCACTGCTCTCCATTGGCGGTGCGATCACGACGGTACCGGACATGCATCGCTTTTTGGTCAGCGAAAAGTCGTGGCTGAGTGACAGCCAATTCTCTGGTTCGATTGCTTTGGCCCAAGCCGCGCCAGGTCCCAATGTTTTGTTTGTGGCCGTATTAGGATGGAATGTCGGAATGAATGCAGGTGGAGGCCTCGCAGGCGGCGCAACCGCATGGGCCATGGCGTTTGCAGGTGTTTTTGCAACCATGTTGGGGATTCTGTTGCCCAGTACGACGCTTACTTTCTTTGCGGCCCGCTGGGGACATCAAAACAAAGAGCGGCGCGATGTTCGAGCTTTCAAGATGGCCATGGCACCCCTTGTGGTGGCGCTTTTAATGGCAACTGGCTGGGTTCTGACAGCTGGCCATGGCCCTTTTCTGGAGAACCTTTGGCTGTGGGTGCTCACGCTGGCGAGCACTTTGGTGGTTTGGAAAACCCGCATTCACCTTTTATGGCTACTCGCGGTGGGTGCATTAGGGGGCGCAATGGGTTGGTTTTAACCCAAGGGCACTTTGCTATTCTTAGCGCGGACTTTCAAAGAAAATATAGTTGGTTGAATAGTCGCTGATTTCGAAATACACTTTTTTCTCATTGGCATCCACCTGCATATTCAGGTTTTCATCCAACACCCCATAGCCATAGCGGTAGGGCCGGGGTTTGTTGTCCTCAGTTCCCATGGCGGTGCTGAGTTTGTCAATTTTTAAAAAGCGACGTGCTACTTTATCTCCAGCGTAAATTTCAAGAACGCCGTTGGTGCCAGTCCAGTTTTGAATATCGCGGCTGATTTTATTTTGTTGCTCCTGCGTACAAGCCGATAACAACACCACACCGGTCAACACCACCGCTGAAAGCGTAGTCAATTTTTGAGTGCTCATAAGTTTCCTTTTTTAATTACGCAGTTTTGTTGCTTCGCTGACGCAACGCTTCATAAAGACAAACCCCGCTAGCCACCGAAACATTGAGGCTTTCTACTGCACCACGCATGGGGATACTCACCAACTGATCGCAGGTTTTAGCCGTGAGTTGGCGCATACCAGCGCCTTCAGCGCCAAGCACCAAAGCAACTGGCCCAGTGAGATCAGCTTGGTACAAGGTTTGCGAAGCTGTGTCGCTAGTACCAATAATCCAAATATTGCGCTCTTTGAGTTCACCCAAAGTGCGGGCTAGGTTGGTCACCATGAAATAGGGAACCGTCTCCGCTGCGCCACTGGCGACCTTGGCGACGGTGGCATTGATTCCTGCGGCGTGGTCTTTAGGCGCAATGACGGCGTGCACGCCCGCGCCATCAGCGACACGCAAACAAGCGCCTAAATTATGTGGATCTGTCACACCATCAAGCACCAAGATCAAAGGATTGAGTCTTTGGTCTTTCGGCAAAGCCAAATGCGACGACTCTAAGTTTTCTAAAAGTTCATCTAAAGAATGCACCTGTTCAATGGTGTGCACCCGAGCTGCAACACCTTGGTGCCCGTGGCCGCCGCATAATTTAGAAAGGCGCATTCCATCGGCATCAATCAAACGAACCCCAGCTTCGTTGACTTTGTCGATAAATTGCCGCATCCGCGCATCGCGCCGTGTCGGCTCAAAATAGATTTCAACAATTGACTGAGGAGCCGTTTTTAAACGAACACCAACGGCATGAAAACCGAATAAAACTTTAGGGGAAGACATGGCGATATTATCGCGGCTTCGCTAAACCGCGATCTAGGCTGAAAGGATGCGCCCAGCTTCCAAGGTGATACGGCGATCGCAACGGGCAGCAATGGCTGGGTCATGGGTCACCAAAACCAAGGTGGTTCCGAGTTCGCGGTTGAGCTCAAACATCAAAGCCATGATCGTTTCACCTGTCGCGAAATCCAAACTTCCGGTAGGCTCATCAGCGAGCAAGACGGCGGGTTTAACAACAAATGCGCGAGCCAAGGCAACGCGCTGCTGCTCACCGCCACTCAATACCTTGGGATAAGCATTCATGCGCTGCGACAAACCCACCCGGCCAAGCATTTCAGCAGCCAACTTTCGGGCGTCTTTTCGGCCATCTAATTCAAGGGGGAGCATCACATTCTCAAGAGCCGTGAGGTTTGCAAGCAATTGAAAACTTTGAAACACAAAACCCAACTTTTGGGCACGCAGCGCAGCCCGCTCATCTTCGGTCAAGCTAAACAAATCCACACCCGACAGTCTGACCGAACCAGCCGTAGGCGTATCTAATCCAGCAATGATGGATAAAAGAGTGCTTTTTCCAGACCCAGAAGCACCGACAATGGCCACAGTTTCACGCGGTTTTAGCGCAAAATCGATGTTGTGCAAAATTTCCAGAGTACCTGTGGAATCTGTGACCGCTTTATAAACTTTCTCAACCGAAATAATTGAATCTGACATGGGGCTTTCTTTGAATCGAAGACACTTTAACGCAGTCGCGTTAAGCCTCTCTTTAGGCGTGGTTTTTGAAGCACAGGCCGTAAAAGAATCGAGGAAAATTTTAGTTGTTGGGGACTCGCTCAGTGCGGAGTATGGCCTCAAGCGCGGAAGTGGCTGGGTGGCTTTGTTAGAGCAGCGCATAAAACAATATGGGTACGGCTTTGAGGTTGTTAATGCAAGTATCAGCGGCGACACTACCCTAGGCGGCCGCTCGCGTTTGCCTGCACTTTTAGAAGAACATAAACCCCGGATTCTCATTATTGAACTCGGTGGCAACGATGCGCTGCGGGGTCTGCCTCTTCAAACAAGCCAAGATAACTTAAACGCAATGGTTCGCTCTGGCCAAGAAAAAAATGCGAAAGTATTAGTGCTTGGTATGCAGATGCCCCCAAACTATGGCCCCGATTACGCGAAACAAATGACAAAAATGTACAGCGATGTCAGCAAGTCCAACCATGTGGCCTTGGTTCCCTTTTTTCTCAAAGGGGTTGCTGATATTCCCGATCCAACCCTGCTTTTTCAAGCAGATCGCATTCACCCAACTGAAGCGGCTCACCCCACGCTGTTAAATAATGTCTGGCCTGCCCTGAAGAAATTGATGGCATGAGTCTTACCGTTTTATCTGCAAACGCCGTATTGGAACGGTTGCACACTTTTGATACCATCATTGACGCACGCAGTGAGGGTGAATTTAACGAAGACCACCTTCCTAACGCTGTCAATTGGCCCACGCTTAACAACGAAGAACGTAAAAATATCGGTACGCTCTATAAGCAAGTCAATGCGTTTGAAGCCAAAAAGCGCGGCGCTGCGATTGCTGCGAACAACATTGCCACCCACATTGAAAACCATGTGCTGCAAAAGGAACGCGATTGGACACCTCTGACGTATTGCTGGCGTGGAGGCAAGCGCAGCGGTTCTTTGTCATTGGTCCTTGACCAAATTGGTTTTCGTGTCACTTTGGTTGAAGGGGGCTACAAAGCTTTTCGCGCGGCCATGCTTATTGACATGCACAACCGAATTACTCCCCTGTCGTTTCAGGTGATTTGTGGGACCACCGGTTCTGGGAAAACGCGCTTGCTTCAGGCTTTACGCGATGAAGGCGCCCAAGTTTTAGACTTAGAGGGCTTAGCCAACCACCGCAGTTCAGTTTTAGGTGCCATTCCTGGACAGGCCCAACCCACACAAAAGCGCTTTGACACTCTAGTATGGAACGCTTTACGCGACTTCGATGCTTCGATGCCGGTGTTTGTGGAGAGCGAAAGTAAAAAAGTAGGGAATGTATCTATCCCAACCGAGTTGGTTGAAAAAATGCGATCGAGTCCCTGCATTAATCTGGACTTGCGCATCGAGGAGCGCATTGAACTGCTGTTAGAAGACTATGCGTTCTTTACGGCGCAACCGGTCTATTTTTGTGAAAAGTTAGACGCGTTGACGGCGCAACGGGGCAAGGCAGTGATTGAATCGTGGAAGGCGTCTGTAATGCAAGGCGATTTCAAACCTGTGGTTCAAGAGCTACTGATGCTGCACTACGACCCGGTATATATCCAATCGATGGAACGAAATTTTCAGCAATTTTCAACTGCATTGCATATGCGTCCGACCGATCGCTCGCAAGCGGCGATGCACGTTCTAGCGCAAGACATACGCCTCGCTCACAGCACTTAAAGCCTGGTTTTAGACTGGAGCTGAAGGTGTCGGCGCGTCGCTCGGCTCTAAGTCGCTCGATGCATCTGTCGCTGGAGCGCCGCCGTCTTCCTCAGAGCCCATCCTTCGCTCACTCTTGTTCTTGAGTTTGTCTTCTTTTTTACGTTTTTTCGCCAGTTCTTTTTGACGCTTTTCGTAACCGTAATTGGGAGTTGCCAAGGTGATCTTTCGTTAATACAAGAGTACTTTAACACCTCCACGCAAAGGCTACGGTGTTCCCGCCATAGATTCAGGCCATTGAATCGCACTTTGATAGGCATGCCAGCTTGCATGTCCTAAAAGTGGACCTATCACTATGATTCCCGCACCCCAAGGGAACAGGAAGGCCAAAATCACGAGAAAGCTTAAAAGAAAGCCCCAAAATACCATGATTGCAGTGTTGTGAAACACCACCTCTAGGCTAGCGATAGCTGCTGAAATGGCATCCACATCCCGGTCCAAAATCATGGGGATAGAAACCACAGAAAGAGAAAAAACAATCGCAGCAAAAGCGCCGCCTACGACCATATACGCCACCAGAAACTCCCAGTTCTCTGGATTAAAAACAGCACTCACAACGCTTGCCGTAGAAGGCATACCCGTATTGAAGAAAACCGCGAAAACCACCAAGGAGGCGCGACCCCAAAGCAACTCCAATACGATCAAAACTAAAACCAACATGCCCATGCTGGGAATATGCTGATCCCAACAGATGAGTGATGCGCCAAAATCTGAATCCAAGCCTGCTACATTTCTTCGACTGACGTCATACAAGCCCATTGCCAAGAAGGGGCCCACGAGTAAGCAGCCCGATGCGATCGACATGGTGTACTCTGGGTTGGATTTGAAAACAGCGCCCAACACCAAGGCCATAGTCCAAAATGCCAGACCGTAAAAAATCCCAATCCAAGGGTGGGCTCGAACATCATTTAAGCCCAGCGCCAACCATCTCAAAGGATCCAGCCATTGCAATGCAACGACCGTTTTGCGAGGTGCTTCTGAGGGTGGGGGTACGTAGGGCGCCATGGTCATGACTGGAGCCTATCGCATCCAAGCCAAGTGCAGTCAGGGGAAAACCCTGAAAACTTCGCTCGGACTTACTTTCGCAAGACTTGGAGTGCCTGCGCTATATCGGTTTGTAAATCCGCCACCGATTCCAAACCTACGGCAAAGCGCACCAAGGACCCATTGGCGATATGCGAGGGCCACACAGAGCGCATCGTGCCAAGCTCGTAGGGGACCACCAAGCTCACAGGGCCAGCCCAGCTGTAGCCCAAGCGAAACCATTGGAGTGCATCACAAAATGCGTCGACTTCAGCTCGTGAGAATTTAGGATCCAAGACGACTGCGAACAAGCATGCCGCTGATCCACCCTGGCCCGCCGGATCGCACAGGCTTTTCCAGTGCGCGTGACCGGGCGAGCCCTCCAGCGCGGGATGAACAACTTGGACGAATTCGGGTTGCTTCAAACACCAAGCGGCCAGCGCTCTTGTCGCTTCGTCATGGGCACGGTAACGCAAGGCCATGTTAGGCAATGATCGCAACACCATTTCAGCATCGTTGGCTCCTACCGCCAGGCCTAAGCGCATGTGGCAGAGCTTGATCCGCATATGCAATGGTGCATCGCGTGTGATGACACTGCCCATCAAAACATCACCGCCCCCACTGGGGTATTTGGTTAATGCCTGAGCCGAAATATCAACGCCCAAAGACGCAGGGGATCCAGGTTCAAGGTCAAAAGGGCTGAAAGCAATGCCTGCACCCCAAGTATTGTCTAAGGCCGTCAAAATACCCTGCTTTTGACACAAGCGAACCAAATGAGGTACGTCAGGAAATTCCAGGGTCACAGAGCCGGCTGCTTCGATCCAAACCAATCGGGTTTGAGGCGATAACTTGGCAGCCAAGTCCAGCGCATCCATAGGGTCGTAATACCGGTGGCTGATACCCCAGGCCTTGAGTTCGCCTTCTGCCAATGCTTTGTTGGGGCTGTATGCGTTATCAGGAAGCAAGACCTCATCGCCCGTTTTCAAGACAGCCATTGCAACCAAAGCCAGTGCGGCTAGACCACTGGGAACCAACAAGCATTGAAGTCCCCCCTCGATACTGCACAAGCGCTCTTCCAAGGTATAGGTCGTTGGCGTGCCGTGCAAGCCGTAGGTATACGCCGTTTTGTCTTTCCATTCGTGACTGCGCATGGCAGCCACGTTGGGAAAGAAAACAGTTGAGGCTTTAAATACCCCAACTTGAGGGGCTTCAAATCCCGCAGGGGCAACGTAGCTGTGGTGAATGAGCGAGGTATTGGGGTCTGTCATAAAAGCGTGGGTAGGTCACACACTCCACTTTTGAATCAATTGCTCCGGACGCAAGGCATCGTAACTTTCAAAGGGCTGGTGTATCCACGGGTTACTTGGCAAAAACTCAACTGAGTAGTCCGGTGTAAAAGTGGACAAGGCTTTGGTCCAAATCACGGCGCTGCGTAACTCGGTGATAGGTTTGTAGTTGTTTTTTAACTGGTGAATCACCGCATTGAGGGTATGCCCTGAGTCCGCCAAATCATCAACCAGCAACACTTTGCCCGCAATTTCACCCTTTGGGGTTGTGATGAATCGGGCAATATCTAAATTCCCCTGGACCGTCCCTGCGTCGGATCGGTAGGAGCTCGTTGACATGATAGCCAAGGGCTTATCAAAGACCCTCGACAAAATATCACCAGGACGCATACCGCCCCGGGCTAAACACAAAATCGTATCGAACTCCCAGCTAGATTGAAATACCTTGATGGCTAATTTTTCAATCAGGTTGTGGTATTCGTCATAGCTTACGTAGAGGTGTTTTCCGTCTTCAGTCAACATAACAAACTCTCAGGTAGTTGGGTAAAAAAACAGCGCGCTTGGATTAAGCCGCTACGGCGTAAGGGTGGTGCATCATGATGGTGTGATCACGGTCTGGGCTAGTGGAAACCATGTGGATGGGAACGCCTGTGACCTCTGCAATACGCTGCAAATAGTTGCGTGCGGCTTGCGGGAGTTTGGCGTAATCCGTGACGCCCACTGTGGTATCACTCCATCCCGGCATGACTTCGTAGATCGGCTTGCAGCGCTCAATATCATCAGCGCCCATAGGCAAGATATCTATGGTTTGCCCGTCCATGTCATAACCCGTACATAACAGCAACTCTTTCAGACCATCAAGGACGTCAAGCTTAGTGATGCACAGGCCGCTCAGGCCATTGACCTGGGCTGAGCGTTTCAGCAAGGCCGCATCAAAC
>SXSX01000155.1 GCA_005793295.1 Burkholderiales bacterium
AGTTTTTTACCCAGTAATCCGCCTTTGGCGTTGATCTCATCAATAGCCATCAACACCGTATCTTTGAGAACGGTTTCAGAAATAGCCATGGTGCCTGAGAGGCTGTGCAAAATTCCAACTTTGATCGTGTCACCTGCAAAAGCGGGGACAGCGGAAAGACCAGAAAGCGCGATAGCGGCAGTGAGCGCTTTGAGCGTGAAACGACGTTGCATGTAAGTTCCTCCAAGGGTTAAAAAAATCCATCTCACCTTGCGCCATAACGCGCAACGGGGTAAGACTTGGATGAACTTTAGAGACGTCGAACCGCAATGGGAATACGCCGCATGGCGTACGCATGGATTTCAATGCGACGAATTAGACCGTTTTTGTTCTCGCAACATAAACAAATAAAGGCTTTCCACTTTTTCACGCGCCCAAGGGGTTTTACGTAAAAACTTCAGACTTGAAGCCACGCTGGGGTCTAACGCAAAACAACGGATGGCAACGCGCTGTGCCAATCCATCCCAACCATAGTAGGCATGCAAAGCGACAACGATCGCCTCAAGCGTTACACCATGCAAAGGGTTGTGGGGTTGGGCTGTCATGGCGCAATTGTCGCCCAAGCACCGCCGCTTACTGCAACTGAGGAATATGCGCTGCGACTTTGCCTGCGGCGGCTGTGCGTGTCTCCACACCGAGTTTGACGAACACGCGCTCCAAGTGTTTTTTAACGGTCATGGGGCTGCTCTCCAAAATATCACCAATGTCCTTATTGGTTTTTCCTTTGGATACCCAGTAGAGCACCTGTGCTTCGCGTGCCGTTAATGAAAATCCCAAACGCATGGCGTCCAAAATCGCTTTATCAGAGACTTCGCGCATAACAATCAGCCAGTCATCGGCTTGCTGATCTTCTTCGCTTACGTTCTCACTCGACTTGTCCCCCGTTTGTTGGTGCAAACGCAGCGTCAACCTGCTGGCGCCACCCTCAAGGGACAAGGTCAATGCCCGCGGAGTTTCTGTGCGTTGGAGTTGGCGCAAACACGCTTGCAGCCATTCCTGGATTTCAGGCGCAGCGTGGCTTGCATACGGCGGGTGGTCAGGGCAATAACGCTCTAACAGCCCCCGTGCTAAAGCGGTTTGCCACATCAACTTTCCGTCATTGGCACGCACCGTCATGGTGGCATACCCAAACGCGTCTAAAGCATTGCGGGTTTGGCGACGCTCACGCGCACCGGCAAGGTGCAAACCCATTCGCGCCAAAACCTCAAAAGGTTGAACAGGGTGCGTAACGCAGTCTGCCCCGCCCGATGCCAAAGCCCGCACCAAGTTTTCTGGTGCATTGGCGTCTCTTACAAAAATTAATGGCACATGGGCCGTATGCGCCAACACCTTGAATTGCCGTGCGAGTTCGAATCCATCCATGTCGCCGAGGTCCGCGTCAAGCAAAACAATATCGGGAACGCTTTGCAAAGCATGGCGCATCGCCTCGGCTCCCGAGACTGCGATACGCGCCGTGTAGCCCGCATCCTCAATGGTTTCATGCAACTCTTTTCTGAAGGTGGCATTGCGCCCCACCATCAATACCGACTTCCCCTGCCCGGCACGGTTTAGGACATCTTGCATCAGCACACCAATCCAGTGCGCTTTTGGTGCAAGCGCACCTCTACCAGCAGATGCACTGCCTCGATTTGGTGCACTTGCGCAAAAATCAGGGGCATGATGGGGTCTCGTCATTTAAATTGAAGCTAAGCACCGTGATTGCAGTTTCCATGCCATTCGACCTTTGGCGTATAACTTGACTTTGCGGCATACACTTTGCTTATCTGAATCCAAACCGATTGACGAACCCAAAGACTGATCCATGGAACTCACCCCCCGCGAAAAAGACAAACTGCTGATCTTCACCGCTGCGCTTCTCGCCGAACGGCGCAAGGCCCGTGGCTTAAAACTGAACTACCCCGAGGCCTTGGCGCTGATCAGCGCTGCCGTGATGGAAGGTGCGCGTGATGGGAAAACCGTCGCTCAACTGATGAGCGAAGGACGTACCGTACTCACACGCGCCGATGTGATGGACGGAATCGCTGAAATGATTCCTGACATCCAAGTCGAGGCTACTTTCCCTGATGGGACCAAGCTGGTCACCGTTCACCAACCTATTATTTAAAAGTTGCCCAACCTATGCAATCCTATTTCAAACTCTCCATCCTGGTGTTCCTAACCACCCTCTCAACCCTCTCGCTTTCGCATGATGGCCATGGTTTAGAAGGCAGCCATTGGCATCCCAGTGACGCCTGGGGTTTTGTTGCGTTTGCAGTTGTCGCTGGCGTCGCGCTGTGGCTTGGCAAAGGGGGCGATCGGTGACCCCTGGCGAAATCCTCTGCGAACCTGGAGCGCATGTTCTCAATGCAGGACGGCGCACCACAACCATCGTCGTTCACAACACCGCGGACCGCCCCATCCAAGTCGGTTCGCATTACCACTTTGCAGAAACCAACGCCGCCTTAGGTTTTGACCGCACGGCAGCACAAGGCATGCGCTTGAACATTGCTTCAGGCTCTGCCGTTCGGTTCGAGCCGGGGCAACAACGCACCGTCGAGTTGGTGGATTACGCAGGCTCGCGTGAGGTATTTGGCTTTCGCGGATTGACGCAAGGAAAACTATAAATGGCAACCATCGATCGCCGGGCTTACGCGGAAATATTTGGCCCTACCGTGGGTGACCGGGTTCGTTTAGCCGATACCGGCTTGATCCTCGAAGTTGAAAAAGATTTCACGCTTGGCGCTGGAAGCTACGGCGAAGAAGTGAAATTTGGTGGTGGTAAAACCATCCGTGACGGCATGGCCCAAAGCCAACGCACGCGTAGCGAGGGCTCTGTAGATTGCGTGATGACCAACGCTCTGATTTTGGATCACTGGGGCGTTGTGAAAGCCGATATTGGCCTCAAGGGCGGGCGCATTGTGGCGATTGGCAAAGCGGGCAATCCCGATACCCAAAACGGCGTAGACATCATCATCGGACCAGGAACCGAAGTCATCAGTTGCGAGGGCAACATCGTGACTGCCGGCGGGATTGATTGCCACATTCACTTTATCTGTCCGCAGCAGATTGAAGAAGCTTTAGCCAGCGGAATGACCACCATGATGGGCGGCGGTACGGGCCCAGCCACCGGTACGTTTGCCACCACGTGTACGCCTGGCGCGTGGAACCTCGAACGCATGCTCCAAGCCGCCGATGCTTTTCCTATGAACTTGGGCTTTATGGGAAAAGGCAACGCCAGTTTGCCAGCGGCATTGCATGAGCAAATTGAAGCGGGGGCGATCGGACTCAAACTTCATGAGGACTGGGGAACCACGCCTGCGGCGATCAGCAACTGCTTAGACGTTGCCGATGCAACCGACACGCAAGTTGCCATTCACTCCGACACCTTGAATGAATCGGGCTTTGTTGAAAACACAATTGCAGCGACCAAAGGTCGAACGCTGTGCGCCTTTCACACCGAGGGCGCAGGCGGCGGACATGCGCCTGATATTTTGCGGGTGGTCGGCCAAGCCAACTTTCTGCCGAGCTCTACCAACCCAACCATGCCCTACACCGTCAACACGCTC
>SXSX01000156.1 GCA_005793295.1 Burkholderiales bacterium
CAACGAAGACACCATTGAACAATACCGTGACAACGGACGAAAATTAGGACGTCTTCTCTACCAAGGCCGCTGGTTTGATCCCCAAGCCATCATGCTGCGTGAAGCCGCACAACGCTGGATCGCCCGTGCGGTTACAGGCGAAGTGACCCTACAACTGCGCCGTGGAAATGATTACTCCATTTTGAACACGAGCTCTCCCAACCTCACCTACCACCCTGAGCGTTTGACCATGGAAAAAGGAGAGTCTATGTTTTCTCCATCTGACCGAATCGGTCAGCTGACCATGCGGAATTTGGATATTGTGGACACCCGTGCCAAGCTCGGTATATACGCGCAATCGGGCCTTTTGAGCAACGACGTAGGAACGCAGATGTTGCGCTTGTCAGACACTGAATCTAAAACAAAAAGGGGAGAGAAATGAATAAAAAATTAAACCATCGTTTCGTATGGGCGTTGTTAGCCTTCAGCACACTGATTTTTTCACCGCTTATCCAAGCGCAAAAAAGCGACGCCGACAAAGTCGTTTTAACGATCAATGCGAAAGATAAAAAACACACCTTAAGCATGGCTGCCATCAAAGCCCTGCCCCAACAAACCTTCATTACCAAAACGCCTTGGTATCCCGACAGTGTTAAATTTTCGGGCCCCTTGCTGCGGGATGTATTGGCTTTAGCCAAAGTCAAAGGGACCGATATCAGCGCCATCGCGCTTGATGATTACAAAGTACAAATTCCCATGTCTGACGCGCAACAATACGACATGATTCTGGCGCACAAAATCAACGACGAAGCCATTCCCGTAAAAACAAAAGGGCCCCTTTTTGTGGTGTACCCCTACGACAGCAAACCTGAGTTACAGGCCTTGCGGTTTTACGAGCGCTCTATCTGGCAACTCAAAGCCCTGACCGTCAAGTAGATCAGATCGGATTGCGCGTATGAGGACTCCGCGCTTTTGGTTGGCCTTGATGGCAGCCGCTATGGCTATTGCCATGGCTGCTTTATTGGCGTTTGAGATCAACCAAAGCAAAGCTCTTCAAGAAAGCAAAAAATTACGGGTTGACTCAATTGCCGCCCCCGCTGTATTGCTTGATCGGGAGTTCTTGCGCTTTCGTCATGCCTTAGACCGGCAACTCAATTACCGGAACCCTCCAGAGGTCGATGCGCTCATGCTGCAAAACGATATTTTGCATTCGCGCATCGAGATCATGCGCCAGTCGCCTGCCTCAGCCTTCTTTTTTTCCACTCCCGAAAACCTTCGCACTTTTCAGCAACTCGAAAATTTGCATGTCCGCTTAGAGCGCTTATTGACTTCAGACATGCCCAGTTTGCAACTGATGGATGAGTTGCTTGAAGATGCCAACGCTTTGGCACCCGATGTTTTGGCGCTCAGCAATGCGGCAGAGCGCACCACTGGGAACCTCTTGGAAAAACAGGGTGCAGATTTGATGGCTCAAAACAGCCATATCACGTGGCTCACTTTGGGACTCATGCTGCTTTTTTCTGGCGCGGCAATCGCTTTGTACCTGCGCAATTTGATTCAAGCACGCGAACACCAAGCAGCCAAAGAGTTGACTGAACATTTTCGTGCTACCCAAATTTTGGCTGAACGTGCAAACCGGGGGAAAAGCCAATTTTTGGCCAATATGAGCCATGAGTTGCGCACACCCTTCAATAGTATTTTGGGGATGGTTCATCTGTTAAAGACGACCGGGCTCAATGCAGAACAAACCGATTATGTGCAAACCGTCGACACATCTGCCAAACACTTGCTCAATATCCTCAACGACATTTTGGATATCTCCGCGCTAGAAGCAGGAAAAATCAATATTCAAGGTCAGGCAGAGCACTTACCTACCTTGCTTGGGGATGTAGAAGCGGTCATGCGCCCGCTGGCTAAAGATAAATACTTGAATTTTGATTTTCATGTCGATGCAGGCATCCCTGCGTGGGGCTTGTTTGATGCCACGCGGTTCAAGCAAATTTTATTTAACCTGCTCAACAATGCGATCAAGTTCACGGAGCAGGGAACGGTCTCTTTCAGCGCGACTTATCGCATCCGAACCGATGGCACGATCGACTTGGTGTTTAGCGTCTCGGACACCGGCATTGGAATGCCACCTGACGCAGTTTCCCAGTTGTTTCAGCGCTTTTATCAAGTCGATGGTGGGGTTGCCCGTCAATTTGGCGGTACCGGACTGGGTTTAGAGATTTCGCAATCCTTGGCACGCATGATGGGCGGGAATATTGAAGTTCAAAGTACCTTGGGAAAAGGGTCTTGCTTTACGCTGACTTTGGGGTTTCAGGCCTGCGCGGTGCCACAAGAAGGAAACGCAAACGATCGCACTACTCCAACGATTTCAAACCATTCACCCACCGATCAATTGGTCCGAATTCTAGTTGCCGAAGATAACCTCGTGAACCAAAAGTTCATGGGGATTTTGCTAGACCGAATGGGCTACCAAACAACGTTTTGTGACAACGGCCAACTCGCTTTTGAAGCCATTCAAAACCAAACGAAGGGCCAAGGGTTTGATCTGGTGTTGATGGATGTGCATATGCCTGTCATGGACGGTTTAGCTTGTACCCGCGCTATTCGCGCAATGGGGGGTAAAGCGTCGCAGGTTCCCATCATCGCCATCACCGCCGACGTGATGAACGATGCCCGCGATGCGGCACTTGACGCCGGGGTCAATGACTTTGTCAGTAAGCCTGTCAATATGGGACGCCTGCAAGAGGCGATCCAAAAGTGTTTGGACTTAGCGGGAACGCCTGCGAATCGCTAATAAACCTTGGTCAGCTGGGTCATGCCACAAATAGCTGGGTGCCACCGCTACCAAAGACGCGGCATGAATTCCTAAAGCCTGTAAGCCCGGAAGTTCACCCGTGCTGACGTTGTCTATGCGCATGGAATCTAGGTTGTCCACACTCATGACAGGCTCGCCGGGCAAGAGGCCCAAAATCACGGCCTGAATTTTCCCCATCCAACGCGGCAAACCAATCACAGGACGCCCGCGGCCTTGGCCGATGCCGCTATAGCGAGCGGCCAATTGCACAAAAGACTTGAGCGTAATTACGTGAGGCCCAACCGCTTCCAAAACGGGCAAGGCTTTCATGATTG
>SXSX01000157.1 GCA_005793295.1 Burkholderiales bacterium
CGGAAAAACGTCGCTACTCGATTACATCCGCCGTGCCAAAGTCGCATCGGCCGAGGCTGGTGGAATTACCCAGCACATTGGCGCCTACCATGTGGAAACCCCACGCGGAATGATTTCATTCTTGGATACTCCTGGACACGAAGCGTTTACCGCCATGCGTGCCCGTGGTGCCAAAGCCACTGACATTGTGATTTTGGTGGTGGCGGCTGACGATGGTGTGATGCCGCAAACCAAAGAAGCGATCAAACACGCGAAAGCCGCTGGTGTTCCGATTGTGGTGGCGATCAACAAAATAGATAAGCCGGACTCCAACCCCGAACGCGTTAAAAACGAATTGGTGGTGGAAGAGGTGGTTCCTGAAGAGTTTGGTGGTGATTCGCCCTTCGTGTCCGTATCCGCCAAAACAGGCCAAGGCATTGACACCTTGTTAGAACAGGTTTTGCTGCAGGCTGAAATTTTGGAACTCAAAGCGCCTATCGATGCCATGGCCAAAGGCTTGGTGATTGAGGCGCGTTTGGACAAAGGGCGTGGCCCAGTGGCTACGGTTTTAGTCCAGTCCGGAACATTGAAGACCGGTGATGTGGTGCTTGCGGGTCAAACCTTTGGCCGCGTTCGCGCCATGTTGGATGAGAACGGCAAGCCGATCAAAGACGCGGGCCCATCGATCCCAGTAGAGATTCAAGGTTTGACGGAGGTTCCACAAGCCGGTGACGAGTTCATGGTGCTTTCCGATGAACGCCGTGCCCGTGAAATTGCAACCTACCGTGCTGGTAAGTTTCGCAACACCAAACTGGCCAAACAACAAGCAGCCAAGCTTGAGAATATGTTTAGCGATCTGTCAACGGGCGACGTCAAAATGCTCCCCATCATCGTTAAAGCCGATGTGCAGGGTTCGCAAGAAGCGTTGGCTGCGTCCCTGCTCAAATTGTCTACTGATGAAGTCAAAGTTCAGATGGTTTACACCGCTGTGGGCGGTATCAGTGAATCCGATATCAACTTGGCGATAGCGAGTAAAGCGATTGTGATTGGCTTTAACGTACGTGCCGATGCGGGTGCGCGTAAGTTGGCTGAACACAACGGCGTCGATATTCATTACTACAACATCATTTATGACGCTGTCGATGAATTGAAAGCTGCGATGTCGGGCATGCTGGCTCCAGAAAAACGCGAAGAAATTATCGGTATGGCCGAAATTCGTACGGTGTTTGTCGCATCGAAGATTGGAACCGTTGCGGGTTGTATGGTCACGGGTGGCTTTGTCAACCGTACTGCGCACTTCCGTTTGCTGCGCGAGAACGTTGTGATTTATACCGGCGAGTTGGATTCCTTGAAACGCATGAAAGACGATGTTCGCGAAGTCAAAGAAGGATTTGAGTGCGGCATCAAGCTTAAAAACTACAACGACATAGCCGCAGGCGACCAGTTGGAGTTCTTTGAGATCAAGGAAATTGCCCGCTCGATTTAATCGAAGTTCCTTGGTATGCGTAAAAAGTCATCAACACCCAACCGTGGTTTTCGCGTAGCCGATCAGATTCAACGGGATTTGACCGAACTGATCGCTCGCGAGCTCAAAGACCCTCGGGTGGGGATGGTCACGATCCAATCGGTGGAAGTGACGCCTGACTATGCCCATGCCAAGGTGTATTTCAGCTTGCTGGTGGGTGACCCCGCGCAGTGTGCTGAAGGGCTCAATCAAGCGGCAGGATTTTTACGCGCAGGTTTGTTCAAGCGTTTGCACATTCATACCGTTCCGACGCTGCATTTTTTGTTCGATCAAACGACTGAGCGTGCTGCTGACATGAATGCACTGATCGCTCGAGCCGTTGCCTCTCGCGCACAGGAGGTCTAAACGTATGAATGCGCCACATGCACGGGTTGCAAGGCGCCCTGTGCATGGGGTGCTTTTGCTTGACAAGCCTTTGGGTTTATCCAGTAACCAAGCTTTACAAAAAGCGAAGTGGCTTTTTCGTGCTGAAAAAGCAGGGCACACCGGAACGTTGGACCCCTTAGCGACAGGCGTTTTGCCTCTTTGTTTTGGGGCAGCCACGAAATTCAGCCAAATGCATTTGGATGCGAACAAGGTGTATGAAGCGGTTTTACACCTTGGCGTCAAGACAACAACAGCGGATGCGGAAGGCGAGGTGATTGCAACCCGGCCTGTCCATGTCAGCAAAGAAGATATTGATCGAGTGGTGAAGCAATTCACCGGGTCCATCAGCCAAGTGCCACCGATGCATAGTGCCTTGAAGAAAGATGGCAAAGCGTTGTATGAATATGCCAGAGCTGGAATAGAGGTTGAACGCCAAGCGCGTGAGGTGACGATTTTTGAGTTGAAAGTTGTAGAGGGGCCCACGATGGAAGCTCCTCATTTGCTAAAGATAGAAGTGGGTTGCAGCAAAGGAACGTATATCCGCACCCTGGGTGAAGACATGGGTGAGGCTTTGGGTTGTGGGGCCCATCTGAGCTTTTTGCGTCGGATTCGTACCGGGGGCTTTGCCCAAGACCAATGCATCTCGTTTGAAGCGCTTGAAGCGATGGACGATGACGGTCGCATGAAGGAATTGTTAGCAGTGGACTCCTTGCTTGAAGGTCACATCGCGGTAACGCTAGACAGTGACAATGCGGCGAAGTTTTTGAGTGGAGTTCGTAGGCGGGGCGCGTGGGCGGATGCCCACAGTGTGGCCGTGTATGCAGACCAACCACCCGCTTTGTTAGGAACAGCCCATGTGCTTTCTGGGGAGCTTATCCCTGGGCGGCTTTTGAGCCCGATAGATATCCGTGAGGTGCAGGCCCAACAGGGCGTGCCCAGCCATTAAAAGACCGTGACTTGAAATTTGAATTTAGATAGAAAGTGAACCATGACAAGTAAGCAAATCAGAAACATTGCGATCATCGCCCACGTTGACCATGGGAAAACCACCATGGTTGATCAACTTTTACGTCAGTCCGGCACCTTTGCCGAACACGAAAAAGTGGTTGATACCGTCATGGACAACAACGCGATTGAAAAAGAACGTGGCATCACGATCTTGGCTAAAAATTGTGCGGTAACTTGGGAAGGTACCCACATCAATATCGTAGATACCCCAGGACACGCGGACTTCGGCGGTGAAGTCGAGCGTGCTCTGTCGATGGTCGACGGCGTGGTGTTGCTGATTGATGCCCAAGAAGGCCCGATGCCACAAACCCGCTTTGTGACGAAGAAAGCCTTGGCTTTGGGTTTGAAGCCGATTTTGGTTGTTAATAAAGTAGATAAGCCAGGTGCGCGTCCTGACTTTGTTGTCAACGCTGCGTTTGATTTGTTTGACAAACTCGGCGCGACCGATGAGCAACTCGATTTCCCTGTGGTGTACGCCTCTGGTATCAACGGTTGGTCTTCCATGGTTGAAGGCGCTCCCGGTGAGCAGTGGGGTCCTGACATGTCGGCTTTGTTTAATACCATTTTGGATCATGTCCCATCCCAAAAAGGGGATCCTGCTGCGCCCTTGCAACTCCAAATTTCCGCCCTCGACTTCTCAACCTTTGTGGGTCGCATCGGCGTCGGTCGAATCAGTCAGGGAACGATCAAGCCAATGATGGATGTGGTTGTGATGGAAGGACCCGATGGTAAGGCCGTCAAAGGCCGTATCAATCAGGTTTTGACATTCCAAGGCTTAGAGCGCGTTCAGGCAACCGAAGCCGGTCCTGGCGAAATCGTGTTGATTAATGGTATTTCCGAAATTGGTATTGGAGTCACGATTACTGACCCCACCAAACCAGCACCTTTACCCATGCTCAAGGTAGATGAGCCGACATTGACCATGAATTTCTGCGTCAATACCAGCCCCTTGGCCGGACGCGATGGCAAGTACGTCACCAGCCGTCAAATATGGGACCGCCTGCAAAAAGAGTTGCAACACAATGTGGCCTTGCGCGTTAAAGAAACAGATGAAGAGGGTATTTTTGAAGTAATGGGCCGGGGTGAGTTGCACCTTACGATCTTGCTTGAAAACATGCGCCGTGAAGGCTACGAATTAGCGGTTTCAAAACCACGCGTGGTGTTCCGTGACGTCAACGGTGAAAAGCACGAGCCTATTGAGCTGGTGACTGCGGATATTGAAGAGCAACACCAAGGCGGTGTTATGCAGGCTTTGGGCGAGCGCAAAGGCGAACTCGTGAATATGGAACCCGATGGACGGGGCCGTGTTCGCTTGGAATACCGAATTCCTGCGCGTGGACTGATTGGTTTTACCAATGAATTCTTAAACTTGACCCGAGGTTCTGGCCTGATCTCCAATATCTTTGACAGCTATGAAGCGCACAAAGGCGATATCGGCGGCCGTAAAAATGGCGTGTTGATCTCCATGGACGCCGGTGAAATTTTCACGTACGCGTTAGGCAAGCTCGATGACCGTGGTCGCATGTTTGTCAAAGCCAATGATCCGGTGTATGAGGGCATGATCGTCGGTATCCATAGCCGTGATAACGATTTGGTGGTGAACGCCACCCGCACCAAGCAGCTGACCAACTTTCGTGTCAGCGGCAAAGAAGACGCGATCAAAATCACCCCGCCTATCGACTGCACTTTGGAATACGGCGTGGAGTTTATTGAGGACGATGAGTTGGTTGAAATTACACCCAAATCTATCCGTTTGCGTAAGCGTCACCTGACCGAAGGCGAACGTAAACGCGCAGGCCGTTAAGCCATTCGCAGACTGCACATGTCTGAGTTTTTGATCACAGAAGTCAAAGGGTCCGTGGGTTTAATCACCCTGAATCGCCCCAAGGCGCTTAACGCTTTGAGTTTAGACATGGTGCGCGGCCTCACCCAGGTGCTTTTGCAATGGAAGGATGACCCCCAGGTTCACGCTGTTGCAATTCGGGGCAGTGACAAAACCGGTTTATTCGGCGGCTTTTGTGCTGGCGGCGATATCCGGTTTTTTCACCAAGCTGCGCTTTCAGGGAACCCTGCGTTAGAAGACTTCTTCACGGAAGAATACCGCCTCAACCATCTGATTCACGGCTACCCCAAGCCCTACATTGCGTTCTTAGACGGCATCGTGATGGGCGGTGGAATGGGGATCAGCCAAGGCTCGCGCTACCGGATGGTCACGGCAAAAACCAAAATGGCCATGCCGGAGACGCACATCGGTTTGTTCCCCGATGTAGGCGGCGGTTATTTTTTAAGTCGCTGCCCGGGTCACAGCGGAGAATGGTTGGGCCTGACAGGTCAAACGTTGGGCGCGACTGAGGCTATTGCGCTCGGCTTGGCAGATTACTGTTTAGATTCGACACGGCTTCATGACGCATGGGATGCTTTGTCATTCGACTCTGCAAGCCAAGCCGATTCTAGTCATTGGCTCAAAAAGTTTGCGATCACGCCTCCAGCTGCGCCAGAGCTAGACCTCACGCGAATCAATCATTTCTTTGGTTTACCAAGCGCTCAAGCCATTGTTCACGCGCTTGAAGCCGACAGCAGCGAATGGGCGCAAAAAACCGCTTCCACCTTGCGCCATCGCTCACCCATGATGTTAGAAGTGGTTTTGCAGCAGATTCGCCGCGCCCGCACGATGACATTGGCAGAGGATTTGCGCATGGAGCGTGACATGGTTCGCCATTGTTTTTATACCGCCCATTTAAACCGCAGCGGTACCACCAGCGAAACGGTAGAGGGTATCCGCGCGTTGGCGGTTGACAAAGACCACAGCCCGCGCTGGAACCCGCAGCGCATTGAAGACGTCACCTCCGACATGGTGGCTCCGTTTTTCGAAAGTCCTTGGCCGGCCCACGCACACCCCCTCAGGGATCTTTAATAAAAGGGAAGGGCGCCGCTTAACGGTGGTGGGTTTTCATGGCCCGCTCTACCTCACGCTTGCCTTCGCGGTCTTTGATGGTGTCGCGTTTGTCGTGTTCCGCTTTTCCTTTGGCTAAAGCGATCTCGCACTTGATTTTCCCCGCCTTCCAATGCAGGTTAATCGGAACCAGCGTGTAGCCTTTTTGTTCCACCTTGCCAATGAGCCGCTCAATTTCAGCTTTGTGCATGAGCAACTTTTTAGTGCGAACTTTGTCAGGGCTGATATGGCTTGAAGCGGTGTTGAGGGGGCTGATTTGCAAACCGATCAAAAACAACTCTTTGTTTCTTATCACCACGTAGCCGTCGGTGAGCTGCACTTTGCCTTCGCGCAGAGACTTAACCTCCCAGCCTTCCAGCACCAATCCCGCCTCAAAGCGCTCTTCAAAAAAATAGTTGTAGGCTGCTTTTTTATTGTCAGCAATACGAGACGCGGTTTCGGGTTTTTTAGCCATGAAAAAAGATGGGGCGAGAAGAAAAATTGAAAGTCAACCAAAGCAGCATGACTACAATCTCGCCCAGACCCCCATTCTATGAAAACCGTTCACAAGTCCGTTCTTATTTGGTACTCGCCGCAAGAAATGTACGATTTGGTGACTGATGTCGCACAGTACCCCGCATTCTTGCCTTGGTGTGACCGTGCAAACGTTCTAACCCACGACGCACAAGGCATGACCGCGGAGATCGGAATCGCTTTTAGTGGTATTCACCAAACCTTTACTACCCAAAACACGCACACCCCCCCCCGCTGTGTGGCAATGAAACTGGTCAAAGGGCCTTTTTCACAATTGGATGGCCAGTGGAATTTTTCAGAGGTAGGTGATGGCAGCCAACGCGCCTGCAAAGTGGAGTTGTCTTTGCAATACGGCTTTGACAGCCTCACGCTGGGAAAACTTATTGGCCCCGTGTTTGACAAAATCGCTTCCTCCATGGTGGAGGCTTTTGTCAAACGCGCCCAACAAGTCTATGGCGAATAAGCCCGCCAAAGAAAACAACCCGCCGCTGCGGCTGACCGTGGTGTATTCGGCTGCGCCGCGTGAAGTCACTGAATGCTCCGTAGAACTTCCCGCTGCGTGCACTGCCAGTCAGTCTCTGCCTTGGCTTGCTAAAGCCTTGGGGTTGCCACTCAAGCAGTTGCAGCAACTGGATTTTGGGGTTTGGGCTAAACGCGTGAGCGCCAATTACGTTTTACAACCGAGCGACCGAATTGAGATTTACCGCCCTCTGACCGTTGACCCAAAAGTAGCACGCCGTGAACGTTTTGTTCGCCAAGGGGCCAAAACGGCGGGCTTGTTTTCTAAGCTTCGCGAGGGCGCTAAAGCGGGTTATTGAGTCGTTTATTTCTTGCCAATTTGAGAATGGCGAGTGGGTGCAAGGGTACAATTCGCTTTTTGGAGCTTTGACATGCGCCTTCTCGGCAAAGCGCTCACCTTCGACGACGTGTTGTTGGTGCCAGCGTACTCCCAAGTCCTGCCTAAGGACGCCTCCCTCGCCACCCAATTTTCCCGCAATATTCGCCTCAATCTGCCCTTGGTCTCTGCGGCCATGGACACGGTTACGGAAGCGCGTTTGGCTATCGCCATTGCGCAAGAGGGCGGCATTGGTATTGTTCACAAGAACCTAACGGCCCAAGAGCAAGCCGCCCAGGTTGCCAAGGTCAAGCGATACGAGTCTGGCGTTTTGCGCGACCCCGTGGTGATTACGCCCGACACCACCGTTCGCCAAGTCATGGCGCTCTCCGACGAGCTCGGTGTTTCGGGTTTCCCCGTTTGTGATGGTAAAAAAGTGGTGGGTATCGTGACTGGGCGAGATTTGCGGTTCGAGACCCGCTACGACCAAAAGGTCAGCGAAATCATGACGCCACGCGAGCGTTTGATTACCGTTCCCGAAGGCACCACGCCAGAACAAGCCAAACACCTGTTGAACAAACACAAGCTGGAGCGTCTATTGGTGGTCAACGCTGCCTTTGAGCTCAAAGGACTGATCACCGTCAAAGACATTACCAAACAACTGAACTTTCCCAACGCCGCCCGCGATGGCGCTGGCAAGTTGCGCGTTGGTGCTGCAGTCGGCGTGGGCGAGGGCACAGAAGAGCGTGTTGAAGCCTTGTCACGCGCTGGCGTGGACGCCATCGTGGTCGATACGGCGCACGGCCACAGCAAAGGCGTTCTTGATCGCGTTCGCTGGGTTAAACAAAACTACCCACACATTGAAGTGATCGGGGGCAATATCGCAACCGGTTCGGCTGCTTTGGCTTTGGTTGAAGCGGGTGCGGACGCAGTCAAAGTGGGTATTGGCCCCGGTTCGATTTGTACCACTCGCATCGTTGCCGGTGTCGGTGTGCCACAAATCATGGCGGTTGACAGCGTAGCGACTGCTCTCAAAGGCACCGGCGTACCGTTGATTGCTGACGGCGGCATCCGCTACAGCGGTGATATTGCCAAAGCCATCGCCGCAGGAGCGGGCACCGTGATGATGGGCGGTATGTTTGCCGGAACCGAAGAAGCCCCTGGCGAAATCGTTTTGTTTCAAGGCCGCAGCTACAAAAGCTACCGTGGCATGGGCTCGATCGGTGCGATGCAGCAGGGCAGTGCCGACCGTTACTTTCAAGAATCCAGCACCGGAAACCCTAACGCGGACAAGTTGGTTCCCGAAGGCGTCGAAGGCCGGGTTCCCTACAAAGGCTCGGTCGTTTCGATCATTTACCAGATGGCCGGCGGCTTGCGAGCAAGCATGGGCTATTGCGGCTGCGCCACGATTGAGGCGATGCAAAACGAAGCCCAGTTTGTGGAAATCACCACCGCTGGTATTCGTGAAAGCCATGTGCATGACGTCCAAATCACCAAAGAAGCCCCTAA